>QMMT01000048.1 GCA_003647385.1 Deltaproteobacteria bacterium | reverse complement strand
GACCAGAATTAATGGATTTTCAAAACTCTGAAAATAAAGAAAATAATGAAAATAAAGATGCCGTTACTACCGGAGTAGAACTCATGTGCCGTATATTTTTGGGACCGGATTTAGACTCCTGCCGTCACATGAAAGAAGGCAATTACTTTCAAGCTTTTGAAAATATTTTTACTGAATCAGGGGCGGAATCAACTATTCTTCTTGATAATATTAAATCAATTATTAATAAATTTGATACTCAGCAATCTCTTTTTGATCACTTAAATGAGTGTTATGTAAGACTTTTCGTCAACGCTAAAGAGGGTATTTCAGCACCACTTTACGAGTCTTGCTACGAATTTGAAAATGCGCCGATGATGGGCAAGTCAGCAGTAGAAATGACCCAACGTTTTAAATCCAAGGGCCTTTCCATGGAAAATATTGTTCATGAACCGCCTGATCATCTTGCCATTGAATTAGAATATTTGTTTTTTGTTTTGCAGGAAACAGAGGGCTTTATTCCCAATGAAGCGGTATCATTTGCCTCAGAAACCATGATGCCCTGGGTATCGGTTTTTAATCAACGACTTAAATCTGTTACCGATGAGTGTAAATTTTATTTTTTCGCAAGCAGTCTTCTTGTTTTATTTCTTGAATTGATTTCCAACAGGTAAAATAGATCTGGGCAGTCTCCTTTATAAAAAAAGGGACTGCCCAGAGTGAGATTGTATATTTATTTTGGTTTTGTTATCGTAAAGCTGCCGTCCTTTTTGTATTTACATTCAGCATCAAGATATTGAACTTTTTTGAGATCTGGTCTCATATCCTGAAGCATGTAATAGGCTTCACCACTTTTTGCACCGGTATTACATACAAAAACGATTGGTTTTGTATCGGATAGTGTTTTTATCTGTTTTTCCAGTTCATCAGTGGGGATGTTCACAGCAGTTTTAAAATGACCTGCTGCATATTCATCCATATCCCTGACATCAATAAGCTGAATGCTATCTGGGTTTTGGCTGATTATCTTTTTAAAAACTGCAATATCAATAGCTTCATTACTACCTGTATCTATTGCTACAGCTGAAGCAGTTGTACCTGCAATTTTTTTCCATGCAGGATATCCCGCAGCAAAGACTATTACATTTTTATAGCCGTCCGTTACCGCCTTCCTGGCGGATAAATGACTCAGCTTTCATGTATACCCGCCACAATAAAAAATAAGCGGGATATTTTTATCAACGGGAAGAATTCCTTTGAGATTATCATAATTTTTGTCCGGGATGCTTAAAGCTCCGGGAAGGTGACCTTGAACATATTTAGGACGTGTGGGCCGCGAATCTACAATGACTGCGGGTTCCATTTTGTCCACTAAATTTTTGACATAAGAAGCTTCCACTGCCCAGTAATTGCCAGTCTTTTTCCAGGCAGGAAAACCATCTGTAAAGACTTTTACATTTGTGTAACCCATTTTTTCCGCCTTCCAGGCGGATTTATGACTCAGCTTTCAAGTGGGGCCCTGGCAATAAAAAATAAGAAGAGTACTCTTGTCTTCCGGCAGTTTATCGGTCATTTTATCAAACTTGCTGCCCGGGATATTAATCGCAGTGGGTATGTATCCCTTGTCAAATTTACCTCTTGAGGGCCTTGAATCAACAATCAAAACATCTGCCGGTTTAGGCATTTTCACATACTGCTGGACAAATTTCACATCAACAATATCATGAAATTGCCAGCTTGGAGCTGCTGCAGCCTGTTTCGTTGATTTTGATGCGGTCTGGCATCCTGCCAAACCCATCATCACCACCAATGCCAGTACTACAGGCATCCACAATAATCTCTTGGTTTTTTTCATTTTCACCGTCCTTTTCTAAAATTTTCACAGCCTTTTTGCTTAAAACTCCGCCATGCAAACAACTGTAAATTAATATTAACCACCTTAATATATCATCCTTGTTCCAAGGTTGATTCTGATTTCCAAAATTCTTTCGGCATGTTGATATTACCCGGAAGCATGGGTGTTACAGCCCAGTCTAACAGTCGAGTGCCTTCAAAATAATAAATATTTGGCCGGGTATTGATATGAGGTGCTGCAATCTGAACCAGTTTTTCTTTTTTGACCATTTTAGCAACCCGACTTTCAGGGTCATTGATATCTCCGAAGACCCTTACTTTGGTCGGACAGGTCACTACACCTGCCGGCTCTTTTCCCCGGTTTAAACGATCTTCGCAAAAGTCACATTTGTCTGCAATCTTTTTGTCAGGATTCCTGTAACGCGCCTTGTATGGACAGGCAGTTACGCAATTACCACACCCGATGCATTTTTTCGGATCAATTACCACCAATCCATTATCCTGTTTATATGTTGCCTGGACCGGACAGGCAGCCACACACGAGGGATCATCACACTGCATGCACTGACTGGGTTGAAATTCTGTCCTGACCGAGCCGTTTTCACCACCAAGGACATTGATCCAATTGCGCCAAAATCCCTCCGGGACATTGTTCTCAACTTTGCATGCAATCATGCAGGCTTTGCAGTCAATACATTTTGCAGCATCAACAATAATGACGTATTTTTTGCGTTGTGTCATGCTTTATATCCCTTACATATAAATTTTATCATGTAAATCATGTTTTACTTATCCTCACAAAGGTTTCGTGCATGGCCATGTTACCGGAAATTTTATCTGCTTTATCTTCCAGTATCTCGGCAATACAGGCACCTTTTCCGAAAATATTAGTCAAGCCTTTTGACAACACTCCGAATCCTGTGTCCATGTAAACGGTGTCCGGTCTTGTCTCTTTTGTAACTCTTGTTTTAATAGTTACGTTTCCGGCACTGCTTGACACCCTGACGGTCTCCCCGTTTTTAATACCCAACGTGTTAGCAGACTTTGGATGCAGCCAGAGGGTATTTTCTTTTGCAAGTTCCCACAAAAGAGAATTATTGGTACTGGCGCTCTGGGTGACATAGGCATTTCGTCCCACGACTATACGGAAATGATTTTCAGGAATGACCAACGGAGGCTTGTATACCGGCATGGGATCTATTCCTTTATCTTTATACCGGGTATTAAAAAATTCAATCTTTTTAGATCGGGTCTTAAATGGCTTGCCCTTGTGAATACCAAAACTAGGCCCTGTAATATTATAGACACCGTCTTCCTTAAGTGCTTTTGCCACCTCCGGAATTTTTTTGAGTTGTGCTTTTCTGAAATCATCCACTGTAAAGTTAAAAAATTCTCCAAGATCCAGGCGTTTGGCCAGTTCCTTTACGATCCAGAATACAGGCTTTGATTCAAACAAGGCAGGAACAACAGGATCACGGGTAATCACGCCGCTACAGGTAGAAGATGCAAGAAAGGCAGACAAAGGGTCCTGTCTTTCCAGATAACTGGGTGCCGGCAGAACCAGATCCGCCATCCATGCGGTATCACTCATGGCAATATCCACCGTCATCATGAAATCAAGCGTATTGATCATTTTAATAGTCTTGTTTCGGTTGGCACCTGTCTGCATGGGATTGGTCTTATAGGTCATCCAACCCTTAATCGGGTAGGGCTTTCCCTCAATTACCGCATCCCGGGTATGTTTGAAAGATCCTTCCTCATCAAACATCATCTGGGCTCTTCCCGCATCAACCCGATCATCCGGGTTGTCTTCATAAAAGGGTGCTTCGATGTGCATTGACCCGGGTTTGACCTTTTTTGGAACCAGCAACCCCCCTTTTTGATCCCAGTTGCCTAATAATGCATTCACGATGGCATAGGATCTTCTGATCTGTGTGGAATCTTCATAATCTGAACTTCTTCGACCTGGATAAATCATGGCTGAAGGTGCAGCGGCAGCAATTTCCCTTGCGATTCTTAGAATATCCTTTGCAGGTATGTCGGTCTCTTTTGCTGCCCACTGAGGTGTATATTGCTTAACATGCTCTCTTAATTCTTCAAACCCAAAGGTTTTATTTTTTATAAAAGTTTTGTCATACAACTCTTCTTTAATAATGACATGGGCAACAGCGAGAAAAAATGCCATATCCGTACCCGGTTTGATGGGATACCATTCATCGGCAAGGGTGGCCGTTTTTGTAAATCGGGGATCTAAGACAACCAGTTTACTTTTATTTTCCTTTGCGGTCATTAAGTCCATACTGTCCGGTGTTACAAGAGCTTCGAACCTGTTGGAGCCGGGCATAATTACATATTTGCAGTTCAATACATCCGGCGTGGGCATCACCCCATAAGTATCTAAAAAGGCTCTGTTACGGCTTAAAAGACAATTAGATTCATGTGAAATAACATTATAGGACCCATACGCTTCTGCAAACTGATGTACAAACGTTGACTGCATGTCTGTACCAGCCATGAAGAGAAAACCACACCGGGTGTATTCTTTTCCGATTTTATCAAGCTGTTCAGCCGCATGATCCAGTGCCTGGTCCCAGCTTAGCCGCTGCCATTTTCCATCCCCCCGTGCCCCTTTTCTTAACAAAGGATACTTGAGTCGGTCAGGATCATAGAGCTGCTTTACACCCGCATTACCCCTGGCACACAGCATTCCTCTGGATTTTAGAGATTTAGGATTGGGATCGAGCTTTTTAACAACATTATTTTCAACCTGTGCTATAAGGCCGCACTTGTTAAAGCACATGTCACAGGCAGAAAAAACTTCCCGGATTTGGGATGCACTTTTTTCACCTGAATCCTTGGTCAGGGCATACAAAACCCGGCAGGGGTTGGTAACCGCAGTAGTCGCTGCAAGGACCCCGGACAATTGTAAGAATTTACGCCTGGTAATTAAATTGTTTATTCTTTCTGACATTATTTTCTCCAGATTAATAAATGGCGCCTTTTATTTACATTTGGCAGGAGACGGTGAATCAAACGCGTGTCCATACAGATGTGCATAAATATCCAGATTGTCTTTTTCAGACAGCTTTGCCCATTCATCTTTACATGCCAGTTGATCAATATTGTCAAAAACTTTTTGCCATTCTGCCTGGGTTTTGCTGACAGGACTGAGCTCCTTGGCAGATCCGCCTTCCAAATGACAGGTTCTGCAGTTTTTGCGAAAAAGATACTTGCCTTTACGGGCATTTCCTTTTTCCCCAGCCATACTAACCCCGATTGACACTGTCAGAAAAGCCATTGCGATTGCTGCTATTGTAAATTTTTTAATCATTTTTACCTCCTTGAAAATTAATTCAATTTTTTATCGTTATTTATTTAATGGGATCTTTTTATCCTTGTTAATACCAAGACCCAGTTTGTCAAATCTGCCGCCGGTTTCGATGGGGTCGCCATCATACCCTAACGCTTTGTAATCAATATAATTTGTTTTACCAATGAGGGCGCCTACATCTCGTCCCTGTTCAGCCAGGACTTTAAAATCAACTCCCTTGTGAACCAGAGCTTCAAAATCCACATCCGGTCTTTCCTGGTGACACGCGCCGCAATAGGGTGCCTTGGTCAGTGATGCATGGCATTCGGCACAGGACAGAGCCTGCTCTTTTGGTACCACTTCATGGGTAAGACCCCAGTACATGGCAGTTTCTACAAATTCATATTTTCCGCTGTATTCCATGCCGGAAGCTTTCATACCGTCTGCGGCAGCCTTGTCCCAGTCCTTGTGCTTCCAGAATCCTTTCCACAGTTTGGGTGTGATCAGGCGTTTATGAACAGCATCAGAGATCTGTTTTCCGCGATGGACTTTGAAAGGATATATCCTTGATGAAGGATCTTTTAAGCTGCCCACGGGTTTTGTTAATTCTGTGACCCCGTTTTCATTAATCCGATCACCGATAATATACCTTTCCACAGTTCCGTTATACCATGCATATTCCGGTTTTACAGCTTCTTTCCACGTAAAGCTGCCTTTTTTCTTTGAAAAGTTGTCTTTCCCATATTTATCCTTAGACGGTTTGATATCTTTACCCGCATCAGACCAGTCCCAGTAAACTTTGGTGGGGTTTTTCTTTGAATAAATTGGTATATGGCAGGTCTGGCAGGAGATATGTTGGGTATGCTTGTTTAAGTGGTGGTCGATAAGTTCACTTCCGATATGGGGTTTATCTGTATGGCAGTACTCGCAGGAAAGATCTCCTTCTGCCACCGGGACAGATACACTCCGGCCTGAAATCATATGGTTACGGGTCTTGTGACAGTCCTGGCATCTAAAATCCAGTCCGCCGCCTGAGACACCCATGTGAACATCGTGATTTTTGTCCGGTTTGCTTAAAAATGAGCTCATATCTCCATGTTTAACCGCATCACCCCCACCGCCTACAAAATGGCAATTCATGCCGCAGGTGTCCCGACTGGGACGTCCGACATTCTGGGCAATGGTGATTAAATCCAGGTTTTTAACCGGCATACCCGCTGCCGGCGGGGCTTTTTTATATTTACCGGTTGTATCATGGCAGACAAGACAGTCAATTTTTGTCATGTCCGTAAAATCAAAATTATCATCTTCCCAGCCATAGCCGATATGGCAGGAGGTACACCTTGCCCAGTTTCCGCTAAGACTGATACAAAAATTGTTTATGGTATTTGTTTTTTTTCCCAGATCCGTTCTTTTTTCATGCCCAACGGTATAGGGTGAAGGTCCATGCCAGTTCCAGTGTGAGGTTTTTAAGATGGCTTCCCCTTCATCTTTATGGCAGGAAAGACAGTTTTTTGTGACATCAGTCGGCCTGACACTTCCTTCTAATTTAACCAGTTCATTATGATTGGGAACTTTTTTGGCATGACAGGCAAGACAGTCTGTGGGCGCCCGGGTGTCAAGCGTTCTTGCAATGGGACCCCTGACCATGGCAGAGTATTGAATCGCTCCACGCACATGGGGAACCTGTTCTGCTTCGCGGTGACAATCCATGCAGAGCTGATGATATGCTCCTTTCAGCCCGGGTGTATGCAAATTTTTAGGATCAAAAGGCAGATCATGACAGGCGGAACAGGATACAGGCAGTTGTTCTTTTTCCTTAAGCTGCATCATGGAAACCGGTTCGCCATATTTGTCACCTTCTTCCCTGGGAGTTCTGTGATGACAGATGGTACAGTCTTTGAGTACATTGGCATGCTTGCTGTGCATAAAACGGACCGGTTCATACAGATCGCTGTATTTATTGACTACCTTGGAATTCATCATCATTATCTTGGGTGCATCTGCAATAGATGGGGTGATGTCCTGTTCCAGGGGTAAAAGGGTTTTTGCAGTCTGAGAATCAGTGGCGGCATGAGCTGAATACTGGGGTACACACATCAATAAAACAGCTAAAAAGATTACGCCGACGGCAGATACCTTTTTGGCAGATGTTTTTTTTGTGGTCATTTTATGGGGATCTTCACCAAGAACTGGAAAAATAAAAACGCAGACTCTGTAAACAAACATAAGCGTAGCGATTAAGGCTGCCGTTATGAACATTTCACCCACAGAAGGAAAATAGGATACCAACTTATAGGGTGGGGTATAGGCAACTACAAATACGTTAATCCTGTTTAACAATATGCCCAGAACAAAAACAGTGGAAGCAAAAAATAAAAGCCCGGGAGATCTTCTGACGCGTCTGGACAAAAGAAGAACAAAGGGCATGAATACAAAGACAATCATTTCAACTAAGAATGAATTTGACTGATAGGTCCCATCCAGAAGATAGACATAACTGCCGCGTACCATCATGTCGCCCACTTTGACGACAAAATAAAGGCCCATCATAACCGGCATGTATTTAGCCAGCGGGGTTAATACATGCATTTCCGGTTTCCTTCCAAAGGATGTTGATACCAGGATGGATTCAAAAACAACCATTGGATATCCTGCGGCAAAGGCTGAGAGAAGAAATAAAAGCGGCAGGATTGGCGTGTACCACAAAGGATGGATCTTGGATGGTGCAATGAGCATTAAAGACCCGAGACTTGACTGGTGCAGGCAGGACAACACAATCCCAGCTATGATAAACAGAAACATGATTTTTGCCGCTACTTTGTCTGCAATAGCCAGAACCGTTTCAGTAATATCGTTTAGCCCGGATAAAAAGCCGGGAAGGTTAACCTTTCCCATGAAGCGTTCTGTTACAATGGGAATAAATTCAAAATAAAGAACATGGAGATAAATCATCACACAGATGGCCACTTCAAACAGCACGGAATTGCCATTATGATTGTAAATCGGACTGGTAATATTCCAGTATCTGCCAATATCCACTAAAAGACCCAATACCACAAATGTATATCCCAGCATGGCGGTAAGCAAAGCCGGTCTGATAACTGCATGGTATTGATCACGGTTAAATACATAGGCAATGGCACCGGTGGTGAATCCTCCGGCTGCCAGGGCCACACCCGAGGCCACGTCAATACCGATCCATATTCCCCAGGGATACTGATTGTTTAAATTGGTCACCGCACCGATACCAAAAATAAACCGGGTGGCAACGAAGAGGCCTCCAATGGCCATCATTCCCAGCATAACCATGACACCGGGCGTTAAAAACTTTTCCTGAACCGGCGCTGCTGCTTCATGATGACTCATGGGTATCTCCTTTTTGAGATGTTTTATCTTTTTTACCGTTTTTCATAAATCCTGTTGCCATCATCACACCACCCAGAACCGAGTAGAGAATGATAGGGGCAGCAAAATACTGGAATAAAGAATGCTGTATTTTTTCTGTTAATCTGGGGGGTGCATCGTGGCTTAGCTTTGGAAAACCGATCGTATCAAACGGTTCAGAGGCAAGGTATAGCCAGGATGTTCCGCCTACTTCTTTTTCGCCGTATATATGATCTACATATTTATCCGGATTATTTTTCATTTTCCATTCAGCCAACTTTAAAAGATCTTTTTTCTTCCCAAATGTCATCACTTCTCTGGGACAGACCTGGGCACAGGCAGGAAGTCCACCATCTTCTACATAATCAAAACAGAAGGTACACTTTCTTACTTCAGGGGTTAATGCTTTGTCATATTCATAAGCCGGAACCTGAAAAGGGCAGGCGACCATGCAATACCTGCATCCGATGCATTTTTTTGCATCATAAATAACCGCACCGTTTTCCTGTTTTGTTAAAGCTCCCACAATGCAGGCGGATACGCAGGATGGATCATTGCAGTGCATGCATTGAAATTTTACAAAAGTCGGTCGTTCACGCCAGGTCAGTGTCCCAATATTTTCAGGATAATATTTATTGATAACTGTATAGGATGTTTCATCCATACGTCTTTCTTTTTCCAGAACAGTCAATTCCTCGAAAGATTCTTTTGGCGCTGGAAGATTGTGGCGCTGGTTACAGGCCTGCTCGCACTTTCTGCATCCAACGCAGAGTGTTGTATCCACCAGGCAGCCCAGACTATCCAAAGATGGTGCCGGTATCTCACTGGCACTTGCCGTACCCAGTCCGCTACCCAGTGCGGCACCACCGGCACCTAACACTTTAAAAAAGCCGCGACGACTTAAATCCATAAACCCTCCTTAATTCCCATTATCTTTTTTGATGATAAGTCTGTAAT
>QMMT01000047.1 GCA_003647385.1 Deltaproteobacteria bacterium | reverse complement strand
GTATTAATATTAACTTCCGTATTCACGAGGAAAACTTCCTGCCCATACCAGTGCTAATAGTAAACACTTGGTGCAGTGGCAAATTTAAGAGGTGTGAATGAAGGACAATCCCTGTATTCGTATCGGCCATTTAAAAATTGTTGACCATCTTATTTTAGGCATTGCCGATCTTCAATTAAAGGAAAATGAAACCAGGCTCAGCCACTCAAGCCTTGAAACGGTTGCCATGAATTCCTGGGATCAAATCTGTGATGGACTGACACAAAACGATATTAACGGTGCCTTTATTTCAGCTCCGATTGCAATGGATCTTTTTGCAGCTGGTCTTGATATCAGGGCTTTAATGTTTACCCACCGATCCGGCAGTGTGATTGTTAGAAACAAAACCGCTGGTGTCGGTAATATTGCTGATTTTAAAGGCAAAACAGTGCTTGTTCCTTCAGAACTTTGTGTGCAGAACATGCTCCTCCACCGATTGTTGTCTACAGCCGGGCTTACATTTGGTATTCATGACGATATCAATGCAGATGTGAGCTATGAAGTTGTCAATCCGTTTTTAATGACACAGATGCTGGCAAATGATGATGACAATGATATTGCCGGATTAGCCGTTTCAGAACCCTTTGGCAGTAAAGTGATCCAGAAAGGATTTGCCGAAAAAGTATGTACGTCGCAAAGTTTGTGGAAAAACCACCCCTGCAGTCTCTTTGTTCTAAAGACATCCTTTATGGAACAGTATTTTGAAGCGGCAGAGGAAATTATCTCTTTATTTGTTCAAACCGGACAATATATTGAAGAGGCAGCAGATGATAAAATTCTTTCCACAGCACATCATTTTCTTGAGCAGGACAAAGACGTAACAAAAACCGCTCTTTTAGATTCAGACATATGCTTTGATTCTTCTCTATTGATTCCGGATATTGAAGCACTGAATATCATTCAGAGTTATATGACTGATACCATGGGGGTCTTGAAAAATAAAATTGATATGAATCTCTTTGTAGACAGTTCATTTATATTAAACATATTATCGAAAGCCAGGCTGTGAAGATTGAGATTGAAAAAGTAACAAAAATTTACAATAAATCGGGGAAATCCGATCATATTGTACTGGAGGATGTCACTTTTTCAATTGATGACGGTGATTTTGTCATTATACTGGGTGAATCCGGTTGTGGAAAGACTACTCTTTTAAATATGCTGGCAGGACTGGAACTGCCGACATCGGGGAAAATTTATGTTGATGGCGAAGAAATCAGCGGCATACACCCTTCGCGTTCCATTCTTTTTCAGCAACCCACATTGATCCCCTGGTTAACTGTAAAAGAAAATGTAGCGTATGGATGTAAACTGCGAGGTGATACACAAAAACTTGACTACAGGGTCAATCAATTCCTTGAAATAATGGGAATTGCAGGATTTGCCGATGCAAAGCCGAGTCAGCTCTCTCTTGGAATGGCACAAAGAGTCTGTTTAGCCCGTGCCATCGTTGGACTTCCGGATGCACTTTTGTTAGATGAGCCCTTTGCATCCCTGGATACTTTTACCCAGGCCCATATTCAGGAAGAGCTGGTAAACTTATGGCTTGCAGAACAATTTACCGCTGTATTTGTCACCCACGATATTGATGAAGCCATCCGAATGGGAAACAAAATCATTCTCCTGGCAGGAGAGCCGGCCCATATTAAAGATATTTTTGAAATTAATGAGGAATATCCAAGGGATAGGAATAATCCTAAGTTTAAGGAGATACACACACAAATCCTTGAAAAATTTAAAAATTCTTATCTGGCCAAAAGGAGTCTTTTATAATGGGTGATCCCATCAGATCCAATATGAGGCGTCAATTCCTTAAAACGGCTGCTGCTGCCTGCACAAGTCTGCTTATTCCCGGTAATGTCGGAGCCTTTGCAAAAAAAGAAACCCTTCGACTGGGATATCTTCCCATAACCGATGCCACACCATTGCTTGTGGCCCACGGACTGGGATACTTTTCAGAAGAAGGGCTTGCTGTTGAAAGACCTGTTATGGTGAGATCTTGGAAAATACTGACGGAATCATTTCTGGCAGACAAATTTAACTTAACACATATGCTCTTTCCAATTCCGATCTGGATGAGATTCAAACAAAAGATCCCTGTAAAAGTTCTTGCCTGGGATCATACCAATGGGAGTGCAATTACGGTGAAGGGCGATTCCGATATTTATAATTTCAAAGATCTTGCCGGAAAACAGATTGCCGTTCCATCCTGGTATTCCATGCACAACCTGATCCTCCAGATGGGTATCCGGTCACAGGGGTTAAAGCCTGTAATAAAGCCGCAGTCGGCCAGGCTCGCCAAAGATGAAGTCAACCTGTTTATTCTGTCGCCGCCGGATATGCCCCCGGCCTTGCTGGGAAATAAGATTGACGGCTATATTGTTGCAGATCCGTTCAATGCGCTGGCCGAGAATAAATTTAATGCTCGAATCATGAGATTCACCGGAGATATCTGGAAAAATCATCCCTGTTGTGTCATTGTTGCCAATGAAAATTTCATAAACAAAAATACGATCTTAATGCAAAAAGCCATGAACGCCATCGTTCGGGCACAGGACTGGTGTATGAACAACCCGAAAGAAACAGCGTACCTGTTAAGCCGGGATGGTGAGGGATATCTACCTTTTTCTAAAAATATTTTAAGTAAAGTCTTTGAAACCCCCAAAAAAGACCAGGTGCTGCACCCTCAGTGGAATGTGGCAAGAATCGGATTCCAACCATTTCCCTTTCCTTCGGCCACCCGGTTTATTATTGACCAGATGAGACAAACTCTGGTGGAAGGAGACACACGCTTTCTTGAAAAGTTAGACACCTTAAAAGCTGCTGATGATCTTGTGGAAAATACTTTTGTAATAAAGGCTCTGGATAAAATAGGGGGTATGAACCGGTTCTGTAATTGTAATATGAGCCAACCTTATACAAGGCAGGAAGTCATTGAAATCAATTAATCGATTCATATACAAAGATCCCAAACAAGTGGGACTGAATGCTGTTTTTGGCAATCGCAATTTTGGCTGGAAATATGAATTGCTCGGGCTTTTAGGGTTTGTCTGCCTGTGGGTCATTGTCTCAAGCTTCATTTTTACAAGGCCGGAATTTGCTCATTTCAAGGGTTTTTTACCCGGCCCAACCTTTAAAGCTCTATGGGCATCTGCCCAGGAAAGCAAATTCTGGATATCTGTATTTGCCAGTTTAAAAAGGATTCTTATTGGTATTTTTCTTGCCGGTTTTATGGGGGTACCAATAGGTATTCTGGTAGGGTTTTATCCAAAACTAAGAAGCCTTTCATATTCCCCGATTCAATTTGTCAGAATGATCAGTCCGCTGTCCTGGATGCCCATTGCACTGCTTTTATTTGCAAGTTTTGAGTCCGCTGTTTATTTTTTGATTGTAATGGCGACAATTTGCCCTATAATACTGAATACAACAATTGGTGTTTTAAATATTAATCCCCAATGGATCAAAATGGCGTTGAACCAGGGGGCAAGTAATGTTCAGCTGATAAAAACCATCGTCATACCGGCATCTTTTCCCTATATGCTGACCAGTCTGAGACTGGCATTAGGGGTCGCATGGATTGTACTTGTTCCGGCTGAATTTCTGGGTGTTTCCAGCGGTCTTGGATATTTAATTAATGACGCCAGGGATACAATGGAATATGATAAACTCATGGCAATGATTATTGCAATTGGTATTCTCGGATTTGCCTTGGATAGAATTATCCAAAGACTCCAGCATGCCTTTAGCTGGTCATGGAATGAATAATTTTAAAAAAAGTATATACCTGTTTATATAAAAAATTTTAAGGAGTGTTTCTATGGCTGTAGATCCAAATATTAAAATTGTTGTGGCAGATGACTCCGGAACCATGCGCATCATGTTCAAACAGATTTTAAACAAAGCCGGGTTTGAAAATCTTGTAATGGCTGTTAATGGTGCTGACGGGATTGAAAAAGTAAAAGCGGAAAAACCAGACCTTGTCATCAGTGACTGGAACATGCCGCAAATGGATGGTCTTGAATTTTTGCAGGCACTCAGGAAAACAGATAAATTCAAGGATCTGCCGTTTATTATGGCCACGGCCCAGTCTGACAAAGGCCAGCAAATCGCCATAATGGAAGCCGGTGGCAACGCCCATGTCCCCAAACCCTTTGATGAAGAACAAATCAGCCGTGCCATAGAAAAATCCTTCTCGGGTGAATCCGATGATGAAAAACCGAAAACAAAACAACGGCAGGTCATTGGCGGAAGAGTCGAACTGAATGTTGCCCATATTCAAATTACAGATCATCTTGCATTGGGTGCCTTAAAGTACAGAATTGAACAAGGTGATGTTGAGCCTGAACATTTTGATCTGGTTACGAGTCTTAAACCTGGATGGAACCCTATCCAGGAAGGACTTGAAAATGGTGAACTTGACTGTGCCTTTGTACTGGCGCCCATTGCAATGGACCTCTTTGCATACGATTCTCCCATTAAACTGGTTTTATATGCCCATAAAAACGGAAGTACCTTTATCAGATCCAGACATTACGACCACAGGTTTGATTCTCTGCAAAGTTTTTACAAATATAAAGTCGTAGACATTCCCCATAAAATGTCTATTCACCATATGCTGGCCCATCAATTCTTAAGAGAACTGGGACTTAAACCCGGTGTTCCCGGCAAGGAAGCCATCAATGTCCGGTTTGAGGTTGTGCCGCCTGTCAAAATGCCGGAAATCATGAAAGACAATGAAGATGTAGCCGGATTTATGGTGGCAGAACCGGTTGCCACAAAAGCCATTGCAGGTGAAATCGGCAACCTGGAGTTCTACTCTGCAAGCCGATGGGACAACCATCCCTGCTGTATTGTTGCCATGCAGGATGATTTTATACAGAAACATCCTGAAGCTGCTCAGGAATTTGTATCCCTGCTCGTGGATACCGGAGAATATATTGAAAATGATAAAATCAGAGCCTCGGAAATTGCCGTAAATTTTTTGGACCCCCAGGGAAAAATGGGACTGAATCCTGACGTTTTGAAAAATGTATTTTCTCAGCCCCAGGCGATTAGATGGGATGGTCTCTACCCGGCTGTAGAAGATCTTGATACCATCCAGAAATATATGCATGATGTCATGGAAATCGGCAAAATAATTGATCTTGATAAATTTATTGAAAAAAGCTTTGCAGACCAGGCATATCGATAATTTTTAAAAGGAGTCCTCAATGAAAATTACAGACCCGGATATCATCAAAAATGGGGAGAATGATTTGATCGAAGCCGTCAAGGATGATCTTGACCTGGATGCGGTCAAGGAAATTTTAAAAAAAAGAATGGAAGCAGCAAAGCTTTCATCCAAGGGAGGTGAAATCATTGTCCATAATAATGAAATCGCCTATCGGCTGGATTTTGATATCCATTTAAGCGGCAGCCTTATGTTTGACCGGCAGGGTAATTATATTTCCGAATCAGACCAAACCGTTGATGATGAACCAGGTGAACAAGAGGCGCCGGGGAAATCGGATGATCAGGAAAATCTCATTTCCGAAGATTTTGATCTTGAGGATATTAATATCGATGAAACCCTGGAAGAAGTGGCGCCTCAGACACTCCTGAACGATGATGAAGACACTGAAATTGAAAATATTGAAACGCCTGAAGAGGAAGAGCTCAACATTGCCCTCCCGGATTATAATCTGGATGACGAATTAGACCCGGAAAATGGAAACCCTGATGAAAATGAGAATGAACCAGATGTTGAAGTAGGCGCTCAAAAGGATGATCTTATTGAAAATGATATCGGTGAAGATGATGATATGAGTGATATCCTCCAGGAAAGCCGTGACTTCTGGGACCAAAAAAAAGATTCATAATATTATCAAACGTTATGGGAGAGTCTTTGAGATTTTCACCCCTTGCCTTTTGCCAGGCAGATTTTAAATAACGGACAATCTTCACAATGTGGTTTTCTGGCATCGCAAATTTCTCTTCCAAAATAAATCAATTGTAAGGACAAATCATTCCAGGATATTTCGGGTATGATCTCCATCAATTCATACTCAACTTTTACAGGATCTTGACTTTTAGTCAGACCGAGCCGTCTGGCTATTCTTAATACATGAGTATCCACAACAATTGTCTGGTGTCCAAAAGCGGCGGACAACACCACGTTAGCTGTTTTTCTGCCCACACCCGGCAACGTGACAAGCTTACTTATATCTTCGGGTACTTTTGCCTGATACGCACTAAAAATTTCAAGGGCACAGGCTTTAATATTTTTTGCTTTATTATTATAAAAACCTGTGGAAAAGATGATTTTTTTAATATCATTTAAGGGAGCATGACCCAACCCGTCTGGATCAGGATATTTTTCAAACAGCTTTTTCGATACCTTGTTCACCTGATTATCAGTACACTGGGCAGACATAATAGTGGCAATGAGCAGTTGAAAGGGTGTTTCATGTTCAAGCTGGGTCTTGACAACAGGGTACCTGTCTCTTAATGTTTTAAGAATTGTTTTTATTTTTGATGCGCTTAACGTCATGGGGGATGGTTATATATGAAGATTGATGAAACCTCAAGCCGGGTTAAAGGATTGGGCCTTTGTTCCGGAGGATTGGACAGTATCTTGTCTGCCCTGCTGCTTCAGCGACAGGGAATCAGCGTTACCTGGATTTGTTTTGAAACCCCCTTTTTTTCATCTGATTCAGCAAAAAAAGCATCCCTCATAACCGATATCCCCCTGATTACCCTTGATATCACAGATGATTACATGGAAATGATGAAAAATCCCAAAGCAGGATTTGGTAAAAACATGAATCCCTGTATGGACTGTCATACATTAATGTTTTCCAAGGCAGGTGAAGTCCTGAAAGATAAAGGTTTTCATTTTCTTTTCAGCGGGGAAGTGTTGGGCCAGCGGCCTAAATCCCAGAACAAAAATTCATTACGGTATGTGGAAAAAAATTCAGGTTTTGACGGATGGATTTTAAGGCCTTTGTCAGCAAAACTGTTACCGGCAACGCTTGCTGAACAAAAGGGCCTGGTTGACAGGGAAACGCTTTTGGATATTTCAGGCAGATCAAGGAAAATTCAAATAAAGATGGCCGAAAATTTTGGAATTAAAGAGTATCCATCTCCTGCCGGTGGTTGTCTTTTAACAGATAAAGTTTTTTCTGACAGGCTCAAAGATTTGATGAACGTTCAAAAAATATTTAATAAAAGAGAGCTGCATTTTCTAAAAAACGGGCGACATTTCAGGCTGGATTCAAAAACCAAAGTCATTGTCGGGCGGTCTAAAGATGACAACAAAAAGCTGCTTGAATTTTTAAATAAAGATAAAGATATTTTATTGAAACATTCCAAAATGCCGGGCCCGGATGTAATCCTTACAGGAAACCTTACCTTGCAAAACATTCAAACAGCGGCTATGATCTGTGCCGCCTATACCAAATCAGTCCTCAATGAAACCGCAGATATAAAGGTCAAAAAAAAGAGAATTGAAGAGTTCATCAGTGTCAATACAGTCAAATCGTCAGAGTTTAAACATCTTATGATATCCCCTCCCCCTTTAAAAGAACTGACAGCTTGAGACTAATAATAAATCATCTTTTCCCAGAATTCTTTTTCATCCTTATCCCAGTCCGGCCCGAATTTTTCATCACAAAATGATGCGAGCCTTTTGTACCAGCTTGTCCAGGGATTTTTCCCTTGTTTTTCAGCCGTCAGTACATCAATGAGAAATGTTTCAATATTAATCATTTCTTCTTTTGGTATATACGAACAGGCGCCGCCAAGATATGATTTCTTTATATTTTCCGGGCTGAGTGCATGGGCTGTAAGCATCACCGTTAGAATATTTTTCTTTTTAGCTGTTTCCAACAGTTGATAACCATCAACCCCCATGATATCAAGAATTGCCATATCAAAATTCTGCGTTTCAAGAAGATGATTTGCCTCTTCAAAATTTTGTGCCCGGGTAGTTGTACACATATCAAGCAATTCTTCCAGAGAATCAAGAACATCCGGTTCATCATCAACAATCAGAATTTTTTTATTTTCCAGGCTGATATTTGACATATTTTTTTCCAATCAATTTAAGGTTTTGATAAAGGTTACGTGTCGCAAATAATAAATTTTTATATACCTGCAATATAAGTCGTATCGGCAAAGATTCAATACAATTTTGCTTTCAGCTGCCCGCATGCTGCTAAAATGTCATCCCCTTTGCTCTTTCTTGTGATCGCTGTAAGATTCCGGTCAAGTAAAATCTGTAAAAATTCACTGATGTGTGTTTTTGAAGGACGTTTAAACTTACTTTTCTCATGTTCATTAAACGGGATCAGGTTCACTTTAGCTTTAACAGGTGCTAACAATTTTACAAGCTCCAATGCTTCCGCTTCTGTATCATTTACCCCTTCCATCAAAATATACTCAAATGTAATTTTATTTCTTGGCTTCATGGTAAAGGTTTGACAGGCCTTTAATAATTGTTTTAAAGGATATTTTTTATTGACCGGCATTAACTGTGTCCGCAGTTCATCAGTGGTTGCATTTAAAGAGACGGCAAGGTTTACCTGGGTATCCAACCCCAGTTGTGTAATTTTAGGCGCCAGGCCGCAGGTGGAGACCGTTACCCGCCGGGGTGAAAATTTAAGCCCGTAATCACTGTCTGTAATAATTTCCAACGTCTTTATTAAATTTTTATAATTGGCAAGCGGCTCCCCCATTCCCATGAATACGATATTGGATAGTTTTACAGGATCAATACCTTTTTGAATCAGGTAATATCTTGCATCCCGGACCTGGGCAATCATTTCAGAAATATTTAGATTCCTGACAAACCCACCTTTGGCGGTCAAACAAAATTGACAGTCCTGGACGCAACCCACCTGTGAAGAGACGCAGAGTGTAAAATGATCTTTTTCAGGGATCAGGACCGATTCAATATGCTGCCCATCATCCAAACCAAGCAAAAATTTTTCAGTCGTATCCGCGGAAACCAGGTTTTCATCAATTCTTAGACGTTTGATACAAAAATGGTCGGCAAGCATTTTGCGCAGCTCCTTTGAAAGGTCTGTCATCTGCTCAAACTCATCTACCTGGCGGATGTAGAGCCACTTAAATATCTGCCCTGCCCTGAACGGCCGAATACCTTTGTCTTCAAGCCAGACCGAAAGGTCATCCCTTGTAAAATTCAGTATGTTTTCCATGTATTTTATTATGCCTTAAGTTAATATTTTCTTGACATATCACGGAATATATACTAATTTCAACGATTTGATTTAATATTTTGAGGTTGGCCTTTTTATGTTTGAAAATTTGAGTGACAGACTTGACTTAGCCTTTAAAAAGTTAAAAGGTCACGGCACCCTGAATGAAAAGAACATCAATGATGGTCTTAAGCAAGTCAGGATGGCGTTGCTTGAGGCTGACGTCAATTATAAGGTTGCAAAATCTGTTATTTCAGATATAAAAGACAGGGCTTTGGGC
>QMMT01000046.1 GCA_003647385.1 Deltaproteobacteria bacterium | reverse complement strand
TTACGGCTGCATCAACAAAAAACACCTATAGTCTGGCTGTTGAAATTGCATCTCCCTATATATCATCCTCTACACAGATTGAAAGGCTTTCTTTTCCCATGACCAAGGACCCTGAAAAAGTTGAAACTGCATGGATTCATAATGCAAAACAGATCGCCGTGAGTTTGAAACAGGGGAAAAAAGCCGTTTTCCTTACGCTCGGAGATCCTACAACCTATTCCACCTTTGGATATATTTTAAAAAAAATGGACTGTATTATGCCGGAAGCTGATATTGAAACCATTCCGGGGATAACCTCGTTTCATGCGGCATCAGCAAGGCTCAACCGGATACTTGTAGAAGGTGAAGAGTCTCTTCTTGTAACATCGGGTGCTTATGGCGGTGATCGGATAAGACAAATCAACGGCGTTGAAAATGTGGCCATTGTCAAAGCATATAAAAATATTAAGGACATCAATAGAGCACTGAAAGAAACCGGCCTGAACAACCGATGCGTATCGGTTTCAAAGTGTGGCCGTAAAAATGAACAAATCATAGAAAACCTTGATATACTGGAAAAACGAGAACCGGATTACTGGACACTGATACTAGCCTCTAAATGAAACCCAAAAAACATAAAAATAGTAAAATAAAATATAGAAATCTTGGGTTTTCAATACTCTTTACACTGGCCTGTATAGCTTTCAGCCTTAATTATTTTGAAAACATTAATCTTGCGCTCTGTATAAAAAAGCTTGGGATACCCTTATTCAGGCTTCTCATGTTTATTTTCATCGGACTTTTAGCTGGACAAGTGATTGAAAGCTTTGGCTGGACAAAACAGGTTGCTATCCTTGCCAGACCGATCTTTGGCTTTTCAAACCTTGGGAATCGGTGCAGTGCTGCTTTTACAGCAGCATTTATCTCCGGGGTGACCGCCAATGCCATGCTGTTGGATTTTTATGAAGACAATAAAATCAGTAAACTACAGTTATTTCTATCCAATTATATCAACCAGTTTCCTGCCTTTTTTCTGCATCTGCCGACTACTGTTTTTATTGTGCTGCCTTTAACAGGTACTGCCGGGGTCCTTTACTTTGTCATTACTTTTCTGGCAACACTATTCAGGACCATCTGTTTTCTAATTTTTGGAAATTTATACCTGAAGACAGGCGCAATTCCTGACGAACAAGAATCTCATACTAAGTCATCCACTAAAAAAAATAAAATTGAGAAAAAAAATTGGGGTGCCGTAATAAAAAAGATTAAGTCAAAATTGCCGGGACGTATCACCAATATTATTATCTGGGTTTTACCGATATATACTATTGTTTTCCTCCTTAACATAAATGGTTTTTTTGATTATCTCAATAAAACGCTATCCACTTTTTTCACGGTCACCATTATGCCGGTTGAATCGCTATCCGTCGTCATATTAAGCTTTGCTGCTGAGTTTACATCAGGGTTTGCAGCTGCCGGTGCATTAATGGATGCGGGTGTTATCACAGTGAAACAGACCGTCATCGCTCTTCTGTTTGGAAACATTCTCGCATTCCCCATAAGAGCCCTTCGCCATCAGCTTCCAAGATATATGGGAATTTTCTCTCCCAAAATGGGACTGCAGCTGTTATTATCAGGACAAATATTCAGAATATTAAGTATCATATTAATGGGAACCCTTTACTATATAGTGGCATAATATGAATCTAATTAACATTATCGGCATTGGACAGGGGAAAAAAGATCTCACCCAAAAACACCTTGAACTTATCAGAGAATGCGATGTGCTGGTTGGCGGCAAAAGACATCTGGCCATGTTTGACTTTCCAGACATTCAAAAGATTCCCATTAAAGGTCATATCAATATCATTGTTGACGTCATTAAAGAAAAAATGGTGGATAACAAAATTGTAGTCCTGGCTTCCGGCGACCCCTTGTTCTATGGTATCGGTTCTACATTAACTCAACATATTGATAAACAATATTTAAGTATTCATTCAAATATTTCTTCTATTTCTGCGGCTTTTGCTGCCATAAAAGAACCCTGGCACGATGCAAAGGTCATCAGCCTGCATGGCAAACAGCAAACAGCGTTCTCCTTTTCAAAACTTTCCTACGAAAACAAAATAGCTTTTTTAACAGATCCGAAAATGGACCCAAAATTTATTGCAACAGGCCTGATAAAAGAAGGAATGCATAATTTTAAATTTTGTGTGCTGGAAAAACTTGGTAACAAAGAAGAAGAAAGGATAACATGGTATGACAATATTGATCTTATAAAAGAACAAACCTTTTTGCAGCCCAATATTGTCATCTTACTTAAACAGTTGAAAGGAAAAAGAAATTTTCCACATGAAACACATATCGGGATGGCCGATTCCTTATTTAAACATTCAAAAGGATTGATTACCAAATCTGAAATCCGCAGTATTACCCTGTCAAAATTAAAATTAATTAAAAAAGATCATGTGGTTTGGGATATTGGATCTGGCTCCGGTTCCATTGGTATTGAAGCCTCCCTTCAGGTTCCCTGGGGTCATGTTTATGCGATAGAAAAGCATCCGGGAAGGATTGGTGATATTATTCATAATATTAAAACTTTTAACTGCTCCAATGTAAAGGTATCAAATACCACCTTCCCTGAGGGAATCAAAGAATTAAGAACGCCGGATAGAATTTTTATCGGTGGTGGTGGTAAGCACCTTGGAAAAATCATAAAAGCATCCTGTGACAGTCTTGCTCCCTTTGGAATTATTGTGATTAATACAGTATTGGTACAAAATCTTGAAACCGCTTTAAAACTGTTAAAAGAATTTAAATTTGATCCTCACATGGTACAGATCCAGGTATCCCGATCCAAGGGAATGCCTTTTGGGGATCGCTTTGAAGCATTTAATCCTGTTTGGATCATTTCAGGGTCAAAGCCTAAAGAGAAGGTATGAATATGAATGAGAATAAAGTTATTTTTGCAGGAGCCGGACCCGGTGACCCTGATCTTATGACAATCAAATCTATGAATGCGTTAAAAACAGCTGATCTAATCATCTATGCTGGATCTTTGGTACCCAAAGCTGTGCTGTGCTGGAAAGGCGAAGATACTGAAACAAAATCAAGTGCCGGCATGGACCTTCATCAAATTATTGACACCATAAAAACATATCATGCAAATGGAAAAAGAATTGTTCGCCTCCATACAGGTGACCCCTCCTTATATGGTGCAATTTTTGAACAGATGAGAGAACTTGAAAAAAGTAACATTCCCTACGAGGTTATTCCGGGCGTTACAGCAGCCTTTGCCGCATCCTCAAAAATGAATATGGAATATACACTCCCCGAGGTAACCCAGACCTTGATTCTAACAAGAATATCCGGTAGAACACCGGTTCCTGAATCGGAAGATCTTGAAAAACTTGCATCTCATCAAGCTTCCATGGCAATTTATCTGAGTATCGGCCATGCCAGAAAAGTTCAAGAAATACTGGAAAAGCATTATGGCAAAGACTCTCTTTGTGCTGTGGCTTATAAAGTGAGCCATCCTGAAGAAAAAATATTTTATACGAAAATAAAAAGGCTTGTAAAAACCTGGGCAGACAATGAAATTACACGACACGCATTGATCATTGTTGGAAAATCTGTTGAAGCAAGCGTTAAAACCGATGCGATTTTAAAATCAAAATTATATGATTCAACATTTTCACATGGTTATAGAAGTGCTGATAAATAAAAATAAATCCATTGCCATCTGGTGCATTACACCAAACGGCAAAGATCTTGGACAAAAAATTCAAGGCAGGTTTAAGGGTTCAATCCTTTTTGTCTCTGAAAAAATCTGGCAGGACAGCCGACGTGATAAAAACAGAGTCACTTTCAAAAAATTGTCCCAGGAGATTCATCAACAATTTAATCTATTCTCAGGACATATCTTTATATTTTCCACAGGGATTGCCGTTCGACTCATTGCTCCTTTGCTCAATTCCAAAATAACTGATCCTGCGGTTGTGGTCGTGGATGATAATGGAAACCATGCCATCAGTCTCATATCAGGACACCTGGGGGGCGCTAATATGCTTGCAACAAAAATTGCAACTATCCTTGACGGCATCGCTGTTATAACTACTGCGACAGACACAAACCTTCTTCCGGCCATTGACTTGATTGCAAAGGACAAAGGCCTTTATATCGAAACCCCGCAAAACATAAAACATATTAATATGGCATTTCTCATGGGAGATTCAATAGAGATTTATGATCCTTTCGGATTCATTAAAAAGGACCTGCCGGAAAACTTTTGGATCAACAAAATCAATTCAGATCAAGCAACAGGCAGCGTATTCTGTTCTTATGAAACCAAAAATGTTTCATGTGAAACATTAGTTTTAAGGCCGCCTGTCCTAAGTGTCGGTATTGGATGCAACCGGGGAACAAGCCACGAAGAAATTAAACTCTTTTTATTTTCAGTCTTCAAAAAAGAAGGGTTATCCCTTCACAGCATTTGTCGATTGGCAACATCCGAGATTAAAAGGGATGAGACAGGCTTACTCTCTTTTTCAAAAGAACTGAAAATTCAGATAGATTTTTATAACAAAAAAGATTTAAATTCAGTTAAAACAATTCAAACACCATCAAAAATGGTTGAGAAACATTTGGGAGTCAAGAGCGTATGCGAAGCTGCAGCGATTTTGTCTTCGGGAAGTGGAAAACTTATTGTTCCTAAAAAGAAAAACAAGGATGTCACGATTGCCGTGGCAATAAAAAAATGATTCTTTATGTTATTGGCACAGGCCCGGGAGATATTGCCTACATGTCCCAGAGGGCAATTGAGGTTATTAAGCAGGTCGATTGTGTGGCGGGGTATACAACCTATATTGATTTGATTTCCGACCTTATCAAGGACAAGGAGATTATATCTACCGGGATGATGAAGGAAGTTGAAAGAGTTGAAAAAGCAATTGAGCAGGCATTGAGCGGGAAATCATGTGCACTTGTTTCAGGTGGAGATCCTGGTATTTATGCCATGGCAGGCCTTGTCTTTGAAATCTGTCAACAGCGTAACATCAAGATATTAAGAACTCAGGGGAAATCGAATCCTTCTGATAGCGATCTCGGCCTGTGCCTTGAAATTATTCCGGGCATTCCAGCCCTGGCTGCTGGTGCCGCATTGGCTGGTGCACCCTTGACCCATGATTTCGCGGCAATTTCTTTAAGCGACCTTTTAACCCCCTGGGAGAAAATTGAAAAACGATTGACATGCGCAGCCATGGCCGATTTTGTCATTGTGCTGTATAACCCAAAAAGTAAAAAAAGAGACTGGCAGTTAAAACGGGCCCAGGACCTGATATTGGAACACAGGGATGCGGCAACCCCTGTTGGAATTGTCACCGGAGCCATGCGGGAGAATCAAAGCATCTCATTTACAACCCTGGATCAAATGGATACCGCCCGGGTTGGGATGCAGACGGTCATATTTATCGGTTCCAGCGCATCGATACGATATCTTGATTTTCTATTTACACCCAGAGGGTACTCAAAAAAATACGATATTTAAACTTAAGCAAAGATCCATAGGAGCCTTTATATGAAAGGATATGTTCAAATATACACAGGGAATGGCAAGGGAAAGACTACTGCAAGCTTAGGACTTGCTCTCAGGGCTGCCGGTGCCGGCCTTAAGGTTTATATTATCCAGTTTTTAAAAAAAGGGGATTATTCTGAAATCAAAGCCTTATCCAGGTTTGAAAATATAACAATTGAACAATACGGCCTTGGAAAATTTGTTAAGGGCAAACCATCTGATGAAGATATTGCTGCGGGTGCCCAGGGATATCTTAAATTATGGGAAATTTTAAAGCAGAACAAACATGATGTGGTAATCGCTGAAGAAGCAAATGTTGCCGTTACATGCAACCTGATATCAGAAAATGAGCTTCTATCTTTAATAGATGCGAAGCCCGACAATGTTGAGCTGGTGATCACGGGAAGGGGAGCCACTGACAGGGTAATTGAAAAAGCAGATCTTGTGACTGAAATGAAAGAAATCAAGCATTATTACAGAAAAGGCGTCACAGCCAGAGTTGGAATCGAAAAATGATGAAAAAAAACATTGCCGTTCTTGGGACTGGCTCTGATGTAGGAAAAAGTATCATTGCTGCCGCTATTTGCAGGTCCCTTGCAGACCGGGGAGTGAAAGTTGCTCCTTTCAAATCTCAAAATATGTCAAACAACTCAGGGATCACACCCGAAGGCCTTGAAATGGGACGGGCACAGATTGTGCAGGCGGAAGCCGCAAGAATTGCTCCCCATGTCAATATGAATCCTATCCTTTTAAAACCAACAGGGGAGAAGCAGTCCCAGGTTATCCTTAATGGAAAGGTTCATGGTAATCATACCGCCATGGATTACCATAGAAACAAGGGATTTTATTTTAAAAAGGCCTGCAAAGCCTTTGACCGGCTTGAACAGATATATGACAGGATCATTCTTGAAGGCGCCGGCTCCTGTGCTGAAGTCAACCTCATGCCCAATGACATTGTAAATTTTGCCATGGCTGAATATGCCGATGCAGATGTTATCCTTGCAGCAGATATCCACAGAGGAGGGGTGTTTGCACAAATTATCGGTACCCTTGAATGTCTTCCTCAAAAATATAGGGATATGATAAAAGGATTTGTTATCAACCGGTTCAGAGGAGATATTGCCCTGTTTAAAGATGGGGTTGACTGGATTGAAAAACAGACCCAAAAAAAGGTGTTGGGGGTTTTACCCTGGTACACCCATTTTAAAATTGATGCTGAAGATTCGGTTGAAATTGAAGAATGCAATAATTTCAAACACTTCGATATAGATATGCCGGCAATCGGTATCATTCGACTGCCCCATATTGCAAATTTTACGGATTTTCATTCCCTGTCAAAAACAAAAGGAATTCAAACCATTTTTTTTGACAAACCTGACCATCTGTCAAAATTTAAGGCAGTGATCATTCCGGGCTCAAAAAATACCCGGGCAGACCTTGAGTGGTTAAAAAACAACTTTAAAGAACCCCTTAAAAAATACTACCAGTCACAGGGGCATATTTTCGGAATTTGTGGCGGATATCAAATGCTGGGTGAGTTTGTTGATGATCCTGATGGGCTTGAGGGAATCCCGGGAAAAACAAACGCTCTCAACCTTTTACCTGTTCAAACTGTATTAAAAGCCCCAAAGACTACAACCTTAAGCGATTTTCAATGGAAGGGCGCCAAAGGAAAAGGATATGAGATCCACATGGGCTATACAAACTTGAATGCGGGGGTATCTCTGCTTGAGATAAATTCCAGGAACAGTCTTCACTGCACAGACACAGATGGCTGCATTTTCGAAGACGGCAGAGTCGCCGGGACTTATATACATGGCTTTTTTGATTCCTCTCAGATTTTGTCAAAATGGTTTGAGATGATAAAATTAGACATGAAACATCCGCTTGATGACATGCTCAATTTAAAAGAGAAGGATTATTCTCTTTTAAAAGAACACCTTGAGGCCCATATTGATATAAGTGAGATTTGTTAATGATCAAATCCATGGGTTAAGATTCACGAAATCGTTTACTTTATTCCAAAAATTTTTTATCTTTATAAATTAAAAACAAACCATTTAAAAAAATTGAAAGAATAAACCTTGGAACAATCCAGTCAAATTCCGTCTCTGCCAGCACTTGCACTGCAATACGGCACTATCAATAAGGAACAGTTTACACTTCTTAATCGTTTATACTCTCTCAAGCTAAAAGATGGTCATACCCCTGGGTTTGATAAACTTTTGCTTAGCGAAAAATTTGCCACTCAATATCAGGTTGGACTTTTAAAACTGATCCGGGAATATATTATCATCAAAAAAAGAGGGGAAGAATTTGGTAAAATTGCCATTGAAAAAGGATTTGCAACACAAAAAGATGTTGACAAGGCCCTTGAGGACCAAAAAAATGAGTTTAAACGAGCAAAAATAAGAAAATTGATTGGAGATATCCTGGTTGAATCCAGGGTCATTACAACAAAACAGAAAAATGCGATTTTAAAGCAACAGACTTTCCTTGATACACAGGCAGAAAAAATCTTTGCTTCATATCCATCAAATGAGCTGGATCAAAAGAATGACTCACAGAATGATCCACAAATTAAAAAAGACATAAATCTTTCCGGATATGAAAAGCAATTTTTGCAAATAATGGTCTTGGATAAAGAATTTGCAGCAAGTGTTATTGAAAAAAATATGGCTTCTGAACGGGAAGTTAAGATTGCTCAAAAAGTTCAGGAAGAAGCATTTGAAGAAGAGAAAAAAATTCGGATCCTTGGCGATATTATGGTTGAGTTAAATTATTTAACCGAAAACCAGAAAAATCTGATTTTAAAAGAACAGGAGCGAATAGAAAAAATTGATGAGATCGCGCCTGAGCCGGTAATTCGTGTCAGAATCAGTCCCGATCAAATGGAAGCCCTTATTCAAATCAAAAAGAAAAAAAAATCTATCCATTTGCAGGATGTCAAGCAAGCACTTGAGAGCAGCGGTATCCGGTATGGCGTTTACCCGGATGCCATTCTTCAATGCAACCTTGATATGGAAAACACTGAATTTATTGCCGCCAAACAGGATTTTTCTCTGGAATTAATAAAAGCCAAGAGGGCTTTTTACCATTTTGATACAAGCCTGATTGATACTGAAATCAAAAAAAAAGGAGCGACGCTGGTTGAGCAGCGTATTGGCGGAGACACCTATTTAAAAAAAGATTTGTTTGGGAATAATATTGAACAAACCAAAGGCCATGACTTTACATTCAAGTGTGCCTCCGGGACAAGGTTGTCAAAAGACAACACAAAAGCTTTTGCCGGTAAAACAGGCTTTCCATCTCTATCCATTGAGCGAAAGCTATATATTCATCCGGCGATTAACGTTCTTGAAAATGCTGATCTTAAATATGGGCCGCTTGAAATGTATGCAAATATAAATATTTCAGGTGTTTTGACGGGTGCCTATCCTGTAACCGCAGGAGAAATAATTGCAAGAGAAATAAGGGGTGCGCACATTGAAGCTATCGGCAGTGTAAGGTCCAAAATAGGTATTACCGACTCAATCATAAGCGCCCAGGGAGATATTCATGCCAGATACCTTCACAATTGTAAAATTGAAACCTTTGGAAATGTATATATCAAAAATGAGATCATTGACTCGAAAGTCTTTTGCAGCGGGAAAATAGATTCCGCTCAATGCCGGGTTGTCTCTTCTACCTTATATGGTAAAAATGGTATCGAGCTTGCGGGTGTTGGGAACAGCAAAACAAAAGGGTGTGTCCTTGGGGCGGGGACTGAACACCATATTCTTGAAAAGACAAGGCAAATTAATATAGAAATAAAAAATATCAGTCAGCAGCTGGATGAATTAAAAGAAAAAAGAGACACACAAGGCCATTTCGCAAAAAAAACATTTCAAAAAATGATTGAACTGAAAATTTTTCATGACCGGGCAAAAGATAAAAAACGAAAGCTATCATATGAGTTTAAAAAGAGGAAAGAATCTCTTAAAAAAGAAAAATTAATAAATATTGTAACATTGATAAATAATTTTGAAAAAAGAATTGAGTCTTCCATCTTTTCATTAAAAGAATTAAACG
>QMMT01000045.1 GCA_003647385.1 Deltaproteobacteria bacterium | reverse complement strand
TGACGGGTCCTGGAGCCGGGAAAGCATTTGAACAAGACCTATCAGAGTCCCGAGCATTCCAAAGGCAGGTGCATAAAGCCCCATTTTCCTGAATACATCCTGTACAATGAAATGCCGCATTTGAAGGGATTGAATTTCTGTTGTTAATGCCGCGCGAATAACTTCTTCTGAAGATCCGTCTGCCAGAAGACCGCAGGCTTTTTTTAAGAAAAGAGAATCTGTTTTAATTTTACTAAGCTGGAGAAGTCCCTGGCGCCTGCTGATGTGACTGAGCTTGATCATGGTTGCCACGGCATCATTGGGATCTTCCTTGTCTTTGGAAAAAACAAAATAGGCGGCCTTAAAGGCAGCCATCACATCCCTGAACTGAAATGTAATCAACGTAGTGGCAATGGTTCCGCCAAATACAATCATCAGGCCCTGGCCATTTACAAAGTTATGAAGATCTCCGCCTAAATAAATGGCACTGATAATTAAGGAGAGCCCTGAAATAATACCTATAAAAGATGCAATATCCATATCAAACTTTTTTTACCCCACAAAAAATTACGTAAGTTATGTTAAAGACGAATATTATAATGACTCAAATGCATGCTATATGATATTATTTTCAGGGTCAAGATTTTACTTGGTTATTACATGGTTAGCACAAGTTATATTAAAAAACTTAACTTAGATTTCTCGTCCAGAGACAAGGCTAAAAAAATGATCAACTATCGATACTTAAATTCCAATCGATAATCGCTGCCGGAATAATGTAAAATCACTGAATCCTTTTCAATAATGACCAGGCGGTAACCTTGAAAAGAATCTCCTTCCTGGAGAATTCTGTTATTGATCACTGTAATCCGGCTTGCAGGGTCATCTGCCCAGGAGATGGCTTGAACTCTCAAACTATCATCTTTCAATGAAGGGAACTCCTGCTTTGACGTGTCTTTATTTAACAGTCCTTTATCATCCCCGCTCGGATTTTTTGTAGCGGGAGATTGACGAACAGGTTCAGGTTTTAAAACTGTTTTGTTTTGAGGATTAGACAGATCAAAAGATTCGGTAGCTGATTTAGGAAGTATTTCAATAGAAGCCTCATGCAGGGCAGACGGTTTGGTTATTGATCTGGAAACTGTTTGTTTTTGACCTTTAACAATATCAGGTACAATATCAGGCTGTGTATCCAATACCGGAGACTGATTAGCCGTATAGGGCATTTTCGGATGAATATTTTTGTTTATAAAAAAAAGAAAACAGGAAAATATTGCCATAACAATAAACAGGACCACAAGGATCTCAACCTTGACCGATTTAAAGAAAGAGCTTCTTTTCTGTTGCAGTATCCGTGAACTTAAAGTCGTCTGAACATTAAAGGACGGTCGGTTTCCATCTCCTTGATCAGGACTCTGCTTTTCTGCTTGTTTCAAGGCGTTTAAAATGGTGCTCATTTTATTTTAACCTTTCATTGATCACGCGCTAACCGGGCACTGTTTAAATGGGGCACAGAGTTCTCATTTTTTTCATTAAACAGCACAATTTTTGTTAACGGCCCCGCAAGGCCATCTTCAACAAGCCCATATTTTTTCTGGATCTGTTTTATCGCTTGTTTTACCGGATTGTCATAGACCGGGGTCATGTCAATAAGGGGAAAACCGATATCAGTCAAAAGCAATTTGAGTGACACAATTGAATCTTTGGATGACGCTTTTGCTATGACCCTGTCATACCCGAAAGTATCTTTCCAGGCGATATACATATCCCCGCTCAGATAGGGCAACAGTTCTTTTGGATCAATCTTATATTTTTTTTCTCCCATTTCCGGAAAAATAATATATTGATTGTCTGGTGTAATGCCGTCAACCCCTATAAATCCTTTTACAGGATCACCCGGTAGTTCAAATCCGAGAATAACAGGAAGATTGAATTTCTCTATAAGAGTATGATTTTTTTCAAGATGCAGTATTTGCAAATTATTTTGCGCGGCCGCAATTTTAAAAAATTGAATATTGGATTCAATTTGTTGCGTTAAAGGATTTAAATGAACCTTTGAGTCATTATTCCACAAGGAAGCAATATGAAGAAAGGCCCTCTCCCGTGTTGCAGTATCTTTAATGCCCGGCAAAATTCTATCAACTTCACCTTTTTCAATAAGGGGAACTATTGTTAAAACAGGGTCTGGCGGCTGCGGTTCTATCTCAATCAATGGAGGTTCCACCTCATTGACCGGGTCTAAGGGTTCGGAGGTTATTATGGGTTCTTTTAGTGTTTTGGATACAGTTTCAATCCCTTTTATTTTATCCCGCCATTTCACTGGGATTCCCATGATAGCCGCAGAAATAAAACATATTATAAAAATAATGGAAAAAGAGGCCATTGCTGTTTTTTTCCAAAAAGAATTAATCCGGGGCTGATTTCGTATGCGCATATCCAATTCATCAACAGCAATTTTTACACTGGATGAAGATACTTTTTTTTGATTGAGGCTGTAAGCTACCAGAAGAGAACGGTCACATGCAATATTAATCAACCTGGGAATTCCCCGGGTAAACCGGTAAATAATCTTTTGGGCTGAGCGGGTAAACAGGGTCTGGGATTTTCGTGAAGCCACATTGACACGGTGTGTTATATAATCAAAGGTTTCCTTTTTCGTCATTGGATGAATATGGCAGCTTAAATTGATTCTTTGCCGTAACTGGCGCATTTCATAGGTATCAAGAATTTCCCTAAGTTCTGGCTGTCCGACCAGAATAATCTGGAGCAGTTTGCTCCGGGTGGTTTCCAGATTCGAGAGTAATCTAAGTTGTTCCAGTGTCTCTTTTCCCAGGTTCTGGGCTTCATCAATAAGCAAGATCACAGATTTCCCCTGGGATTTTTTTTCCAGTAGAAAATCGTTCAAATCAATTGTCAACTCTACAGGACCGTTAGCTATGCTGATAATTCCCAGCTCTTTGTGAATGGTTTTTAAAAGCTGTGTGGAATTGAGTTTTGAATTAAAAATAAATGCCGCTTCAATATTTTTGTCAAGATCTTCAAGAAACACCCGGCACAAGGTGGTTTTGCCTGTCCCGACTTCACCGGTAATTTCTACAAATCCGTCTCCCTGGGAAGTAGCATACGTCAGATGAGCCAATGCCTCTTCATGACATTTTCCCAAAAATAAAAATTCAGGATTTGGAACCAGTTTGAATGGTTTTTTTTTAGATCGAAAAAAGCATTGTACATCTGTGTGCTCCATCATAGTAGAAATAGAGGCATTTCAAAGCATTGATATCCCACATAATTCCAGGACCGTCAAGAAAATTGTATCCACAGAAACCAAAATGGCGATTGCCTTGGATTCCTCCACAGAAAACTTGATTGTCAATACTGTAATCTGGTATGGAGATATGACATTAACTTGAAACACCGGAGTGAAAATGAAATTTAAAATAATGCTGTTGGGTCTGATAGTGCTGTTCTCCTTTGGTCTGGCAGGATGCCAGAACAATGATACCCCCAAAAATGAACACGTTGAACAGGTAAAATCAAACCCAGTTGTCACGCCAGAGGAAAAAAAATATACTGTTTTGCCGGACAATATAAAATGGCTGACAAATGAATCAGATCCGGTTTTTTCATCTGAAAAGGCACAAAAAGGTGGAATCCTTCATTCAGGTATCACAAGTTTTCCCATGACGTTCAGAGTGGTGGGCCCGGATTCAAACGGTTCATTTCGAAGTGCCATTCTTGATAATCAACTTTCCTTGATCAATATCCATCCCAATACAGATAACATTATTCCTGAGCTTGCCACTCACTGGGCGTTTGGTAATGATAAAAAAACCATGTATTTCAAGCTTGACAAAGATGCCAGATGGTCGGATGGTGAACCGGTTACCGCGTGGGATTATGCCTATATCCTTGAATTTATGCGCTCTGAACATATCATAGCTCCCTGGTATAACGATTACTATACAAGAGAAATAGAAGCCGTCATTGTTTATGATGACTATACGATCGGTGTAAAAAGTACAAAGGCTGTACCGGATCTTCACTTGAAACTGGGAATTTCACCCCTGCCGAAACATTATTTTGGAACCTTGGATCAGACCTTTGTTCAAACATATAATTGGAAGATTGTTCCCAATACAGGCGCCTATCAGATCAGTGATTTTAAAAAAGGAAAATTTATTAAATTCAAAAGAAAAAGAAAGTGGTGGGCAAAAGATAAAAAATTTTTCAAAAACAGGTTTAATGTAGACATCGTTGTATGTAATGTGGTCCGGGATATTAAGCTTCAAGGGGAATATTTTAAAAAAGAAAAGCTCGATGCCTTTGGCCTGACAATGCCGAAATACCGGTATGATAAATCAAACATTTCTCTATTTAAAAAAGGGTATATAAATAAAATATGGTTTTTTAATGATCAGGAAAGATCAGCACAGGGAATGTGGCTGAACCAGGATAAATCCCTATTCAAAGACAGAAGGTTGTGTTATGCATTTGCCCATGCAATGAATATTGAAAAAGTGATCAACAGTGTCTTAAGGGGGGATTATTTCAGGCTGGCCCAGGCGTTTTCCGGGTATGGGAGATATACCGACTACACCATAAAACCAAGAACTTATGATATTGCAAAAGTAGAAACCTTAATGACGGATGTCGGCTGGACAAGGGGAAGTGATGGTATCTGGCAGAGAGAAGGGGTACGGTTTTCTGTTAAGGTTACCTATAGTTTTGAGGAACATACGCCAAGACTTGTGGTCCTGAAAGAAGATGCATTGAAAGCCGGGATTGAACTTTTGCTTGAACGCCTTGATTCCACTGCAACCTTTAAAAAAATCCTGGAAAAAAAACATGATGTGGCATGGATGGGAAGGAGTACAAAGATACGCCCCTCCTATTGCCAGGGATGGCATTCTGATAATGCCCATAAACCCCAGACAAACAATATTACCAATACAGATGATCCAAAGCTTGATGAATTGATTAATAAATACAGGGCCAGCCTGGATGAAGAAGAAAGAATCGACCTTTCTTTGAAAATACAGAGTGCCATCCATGAAACCGGTGCTTTTGTGCCAACCTTTATGGTCCCCTATGTCAGGCTGGGGTATTGGAGATGGCTTATGCTTCCTGAGTTTCATGGAACCCGGCGGTCTGACAGCCTATTTGATCCCTTTTCAACAACAACAGGAGGTCTTTTCTGGATTGATGAGGGTAAAAAAGAAGAAACGCTTAAGGCCAGGAAAAAGAAAACTGTTTTTCCAGCGGTTGTCATTGTGGATGAACGGTTTAAAGTGGAGTAGCCATAGTGGATAACAGAATAGTTTTAGATGTCAGTGATCTTATAATTGAGTTTCGTACCGAACAGGGTGTTGTCAGGGCAGTTGAACAAATAGATTTTCAGCTTGAAAAAGGAAAAATTCTTGGTATTGCAGGAGAATCCGGATGCGGCAAAAGTGTGACGGCTCTGAGTATCATGAGACTTTTGCCAAAACCTGTTTCAAGGATTGTTCAAGGTAAGGCAATATTCAACGATCAAAATATATATACCCTGCCGGCAAATGACCTGCACCGCATTCGGGGTAAAAAAATTTCCATGATTTTTCAAGAACCCATGACAGCACTAAATCCGGTCCACGGAATCGGAAAGCAGATGATCGAAATTTATAAACTTCATTTTTCTCAATTGTCTGTAAGCCAAATGGCACATGCTGCGCTTGAAATGCTGGAGAAAGTGGGCATACCCGATCCTGACAAGGTGATGAAAAAATATCCTCACCAGCTTTCAGGCGGTATGAGGCAGCGGGTAATGATCGCAATGGCACTTTCCTGTGAACCGGATATTCTTATTGCAGATGAACCCACAACTGCTCTTGATGTAACTGTTCAGGCACAGATTCTGGATTTGATTAAATCCCTTCAAAAAAAATCAGGAATGTCTGTGATTTTGATCACCCATGATTTGGGGGTGATTGCAGAAAATTGTGATGATGTTGTTGTCATGTATGCAGGAAGGATTGCTGAAAAAGCAGACGTGGTGACACTGTTTAATCATCCGAAACACCCCTATACAAAAGGCTTGTTAACGTCCATCCCATCACTTGCAAAAAACTCTAAAACCATTCTTCCGACAATAAAGGGAAATGTCCCGTCATTGCTGCATATGCCGGAGGGCTGCAGGTTTGCAGGCCGGTGTCATCTGGTGGAGAATATCTGTAAAAAAAGGGTTCCCCTTGAGCGAAAAATGGGACGAAATCACACAGCAGCCTGTCATTTGCTTGAGGTATGAATTTTTTAAAAAAAAGAAAAAATTTAAAAAAAAACTTGATTTTTTAAATTAAAGGCAATAATACTCAACAAAGCCTTGCTAAGAAGGGCTTAGCAGTTTCGTTCTAAAGGCAAGACCCATCTGTTAAAGTGGCAAGACCTTAAGTTTGAAACTATATTATTTATTTTAAGTCAAGGAGAACGTCACAATGGCAAATGGGATTGTAAAATGGTTTAACGATTCAAAAGGGTACGGCTTTATTGAGCAGGAAGATGGACCGGATGTATTTGTTCATCATTCAGGTATCAATGGAAATGGTTTTAAATCACTAAATGAAGGCGATAAAGTCACTTTTGATGTAGAAGACGGCCAGAAAGGGCCGGCAGCAGTTAACGTAACTGTTCAATAAAAAACATTTTAAGGGTTTTCTGTTTAAGATCAATAGAAAACCCTTTTTTTTTATTTCTCAAATCCCCTTTCGGACAATCAGAATCTATCCAAAGAAAAAGGTGTAAGATCGATTTGTGCCTTGCCGTTGCATATCATATCACAGACCGACTTTCCAGTTCCCGTAGCCAGTGTCAATCCAAGCATTCCGTGTCCGGTAGCGATAAACAGGTTGTCATGAAAAGCAGACCGGTCAATAATGGGCAGATCATCATACGTCATTGGGCGAAGCCCGGTCCATTCTTCAATTACAGGATGCCCTATAGAGGGATTTAAATATTGTTTTGCCCCGGAAATAATCCTTGCGAGCCTTTTTTTATTTAAGGTATCGGAAAATCCTGAAAATTCCATGGTGCCGCCAAGTCGATATCCTGTTTTCCAGGGCGTTGCTACTATGTTTTTTTCATAAAAATAACAGGGAATTTCACAGGATTGATCCGGTCTTTCCATGGTGATGCTGTATCCCTTCCCCGGTTGTACCGGTATGGAAAGGTTTAGTTGTTTTTCTGTTTCAGGTGCCCATGCCCCCGTGGCAAGGATAAAGGTGTCTGCTTTGTATTGACCCTTTACGGTTTTAACAGATTTGATTTTACCTTGGGTTATTCCAAACCCTGTCATTTTACACTTTTCTTCGATGATAAGGCCTTTTTTGATCAACAGCTTTTTCCAGGCGTCAACCAGCATTTCCGGCCTGAGGTGCCAGATGGATTGATTATGCCACGCACCGGCAATATCTTCATGGATTGCCGGCTCAAGTTTTCGGGCGTCATCCTGTTCAAGTGCTTTTGCACCAAACCCGAAATTTTGGAGAAAAGTGTTGGTGGATTCATAGGCCTCAAATTTTTTTTTATCTTTAAATAAATGCAGAACCCCTTTTTTTTCAAAATCACATTCAATGGCATGTTCAGTAAAAAGCCTATCAAAAAGGGTCATAGAATATCTTAAAATATCATTTTTAGCTTTTGAAGCCGTGTCCAGGTGACTTTGGGTGCAATGGGCTGCAAATTTTACAAGCCAGCGGATGAGCTTTAGATCCAGTGTGGGTTTTATATATAGAGAAGATTTCCCCGTTATTGTCTTGATAATTTCATGACGGACCGCACCGGGTTCGCACAACGGAATAACATCTGGAAAATAAAGCAGACCGCAATTCCCATGAGATGCCCCGGAACCGATTAATTCCTGTTCGATAATTCTTACAGATACATTCTTTTCTATGAGATAATGAGCACAGGCCAGACCAATAATGCCGCCGCCAACAATAATTACATCCTTATTTGATTCCATGATTTTTAATTCCTAAAACCGATTTTAAAAAAATGCAATGGTTACATTAGAATTGTTTTAACTAATTTACAATTTAAATTTATGAGCTGTTTATTTTATTTTTCATAACATGATATAAGGATGCTATGGTAATTCTTGAAGTAAAAAATCTTAAAAAGTATTTTCCTGTGACAGGCGGTGTGTTTTTAAGGCAAAAAGGCTGGGTGTATGCACTGGACGGTGTCTCTTTTAAGGTGAACAAAGGAGAAACACTTGGCATTGTTGGAGAATCCGGATGCGGTAAAACAACATTGGGCAGATGCATAATGGGCCTTTATCATCCTTCAGATGGACAGGTTATTATAAAAGACCAGATTGTTTCCAACCTTAAGTCACAACGAAGAAAAGAACTTGCCTTAAATTTGCAGATGATTTTTCAAGATCCATTTGAATCGTTAAATCCCCGGCAGACCGTCAAAGAGATCCTTGAAGAAAAATATATTATCCATGGCAAAAAAAATGGAAATTTAGATTCAGAAATTAACAATTTGATTGAAAGGGCAGGGCTGCTGACAGATGTGCTGCCTAAATTTCCCCATGAGTTTTCAGGCGGTCAGCGCCAGAGAATTGGTATAGCCCGCGCCATCAGCCTGGAACCGGAGATCATTATTTGTGATGAACCGGTTTCAGCATTGGATGTTTCTGTTCAATCCAAAATTTTAAACCTTTTACTGGAACTCCAGAAGAACATGGGGTTGACATATATTTTCATTTCTCATGATTTATCTGTTGTGAAGCATGTCTCAGACAAAATTGCTGTCATGTATCTGGGTAAAATTGTTGAGATGGCAGATGCAAATGATATTTATAATAATGGGCACCATCCCTATACCAAGGCCCTTTTATCTTCCATCCCCGTGCCGGACCCAGGGTTAAGCCGGGATCGAATCATCTTGAAAGGCGAGGTGCCTTCTGTGGAGAATCCACCTGCCGGGTGCAGGTTTAATACACGATGTGAGTATGTTAAAGAGATTTGTTATAAAAAAGAGCCGGAACTCTTTAAAAATGGAAAAGACCCAAACCATTTAACCGCATGTCATTTTTTCTTTTGATGGTTTAAATTTTAAACTGATCGACCGTTTTTTTAAGCTCCTCGGATAACTGACTTAATTCACCCCGGGGCAATCGTATGTAAAATAAAAAAATGTTTTTAATCTCAGCCGTTAAAAAATATAGATTATTGGGTAGTGATTTAGTGTTAACCCGGTCGGGGTGTGGGTTGCGTTCATGTGATTGATCCTCTTACAGGCTCTAAACTCCATTCCGCTAACCGCTAAAACTCGTTTCACTCAGACACTTAGCGGTTTTTACGCTCCACTACGTTAAGAGCCTGTACAGAAGACCAATCAATTATTCTCTACAACCCACACCCCGACCTCCCTGCCAGAATTCAGATCCACACCCTATCTGTAATTTTGCTCGTAATCTCAAAAAAATAAATTCTCATGTGTAAAATCAAAAAAAGTTGAATAGACAGCCAAAAATATTGTTCTGCTTATGTATGTATTAAGGTGAATGCAGATATTTATTTCTCTATGAGAATTTTCTATAAATATTTCTAATCCATTTCAAGTTTTTAATTCAAAACTATTTGAAGTCCCAAAAAATTTTTTGATCATTGATAAATGTGTTTGAATTCTTGCCCCATAGGGT
>QMMT01000044.1 GCA_003647385.1 Deltaproteobacteria bacterium | reverse complement strand
GAAATAGAAATATTTTTAATTAACTCCTTTGTTGGAGTCCTTGGATTTGGTCAGATAGCTCAAAATAAATTTGACCTTCATACATCCGATGAAGATCTGGGGTTAACCTTTGGAACTTATTCCATTGGCAATGGATTTTATCTGGTACTTCCTATATTGGGTCCGTCGACACTCAGGGATGCTGTGGGACGTGCGGGTGACTATTTTTTAAGACCCGTCAATTATTTAGAACCCTGGGAGTTATCTTTAGCGGTTTATTCCTATGACTCTATTAATGCGATGTCGTTTCGACTTGGGGATTATGAAGCACTTAAGGAAGCAGCAATTGATCCTTATATCGCTTTACGGGATGCGTATATACAATACCGGAAAGAAAAATTAAAAGATTAAGAAACCTTAAAATTTAAACAGATCACTGCGTCTGTTTGGTAAAAAATATCTCATTTTATGAGATCTGACCTGTTCCAGCACTGTTTTATCAATATCGATAATATGTAATCCTTCTGTATTGTTGATAGATTTATAAATGACATTCCCATCCGGACCAATTAACAAACATATTCCTGGAAATGAAAGTCCCTTGGAATTATTTCCGGTTTGATTGCAAGCGGCAATATAAAGACCGTTGTCAAATGCTCTGGATCTTAAGTGACGCATCCAGGAATTATATTTTTTCTGGGAATTACCCCTTGGCGATGCATGGGGAATGAAAATTATATCTGTTTTCTTTAATGCCATGGCCAGTGACAATTCAGGAAAGTGAGCATCATAGCAAAGTTGGACACCAAACTTAAGCCCTTGTGATTTAAATATCGTAATATTATTTCCTGCTGTAAAATATTTTTTTTCAAAAGGAGAGGTATGAATTTTTCTATAGACATCAAATGATCCGTCAGGGTAAAAGACCAGGTGGGATGCATATATATTTTTTTTGTGCGTTTTTTCCGCAAGTCCCACTAATATAGCTATATTTAAGTCTTTGGCTAAGTTTGAAAAAGGGTCTGTCGTTTCTTTATCCAGGGATTTTGAAATAGAAATGATATCTTTTCCTGCAACATAACCGGTCAGGTTCATTTCAGGAAAAACAATAATTTTTGCACCTTTTTGAGCAGCTGCTGATATAAATTGACAACTAACCTCAAAATTTTTTTCAAATTTACCGGCAATACAATTTTGAACTACAAGCGCTACTTTAACAGGTTTCATAATTTAAAATTGGCACTGATTTTAAACACTTTTGTTGCCGGCAGGTTCAATATGGTGTTAACACCTGTAATATTTTGTATTTGCTTAAGGCTGTTTTTAATAATTTCGACAGAAGGAGCAATAAATGTGAACCAGATATTGAATTCATGGTCCCGTTTGTAATTGTGCGTTACACCTGAAAAGCCATTAACTGTTTTTGTAAACAGCCCAATTTTATCTTCAGGTACCCTGGCAGCGCAAAGGGTTGAATGATAGCCAAGTTTGTCCGGACTGAAGTTGCCGCCAATACGCCTGATCAGCATGTCTTCCTTCATTTCATTGATCCGTTTAATCAACTCATCTTCATGAAGTCCCAGTTTTTCGGCAAGAATCTTATAGGGTCTGGCACCTATAGGGAAATCAACTTGGATATTGTTAAGAATTTTTTTGTTTTTATCATTAATCACCAACATACTTAACTCCTGGAAGAATATAAAAAGGCTCTGCATTTTTCATGCAGAGCCTTTAAAAACTAATCAAAAATATCGAATATTGGTTTTACTATACACATCCAGTGGGTTTTGGAAGACCAGCCATTTTACATGCCCCTTTTCCAGGTCCTGAAGGAAAAAGCTCATAGATGTGTTTGAGTTTAAATTTGGTCAGCTTGGAAAGAACACGAACCATTGGTGCAATACCATTTTTTTCATAGTAGTCCTGAAGGACTTTTACCAGCGTCCAATGTTCGTCGGTAAGTTCTTCAATTCCTTCCTGACCTTTTACATAATCAACCCAATCGGTAGAATATGTATTGTAATCAAGAAGAAATCCATCTTCATCTATTTCGAAAGCGTTTCCGTTAAATTCGACTGTTGCCATTTAAAATTACCTCCATTAAAGTGTTGTTTTCTATTCGTTTAAGACATACCGCCTTAGCTTCAATATTTGGAAACTAAACATATCTTAAGCAATGGTTACTTGTCAATATAAAATAAACCCGAATTAATATTCTTTCGGTGTTTGGTTAATTTGTTCAAGAGTAAAGACTGGGCCGTCTTTGCAAACAAGTTCCTTACCTATATTGCATCTGCCGCACATTCCGATTCCACATTTCATTCTGTTTTCAAGAGACATGATAATCTGGTGCTCCTTATACCCAAGCTGGGTCAGAGATGGTTGAGTGAATTTAATCATTATCGGTGGCCCGCAGATAATGGCATAGGTATCTTCATCAGCCTTAGGCGCATTCTGTTCAACAATTGTTGGGACAAATCCTGTATGATATTTCCAATCCGGATCATCGGTTCCGTCAACCGTAATATGCATATTGATGTCATCTCTTTTTTCCCACTCAAAAAGTTCCTCTCTGTAAAGAAGCATGCCTGGAGACCTGGCACCATAGACCACATCAATATTTTTAAATTTAGATCGATTGGCGGGGTCAAGCATATAAATAATGGATGATCTCAAAGTTGTAAATGCAAATCCGCCACCGATGATGACCACATTTTTGTTCTCAAGTTTATCCCAGGGATACCAATTACCCAATGGTCCCCTGATTCCCATAATATCTCCCACTTTCATATTATGAAGGTGGGCTGTAACAACACCGGTCTTGAATACAGTAAACTTGACAAATCCTTTTTCGACAGGGGAGGATGCAATTCCAATAGGAATTTCTCCCACACCAGGAATGGATAATTCTGCAAACTGTCCAGCATGATATGAAAATTTGTCTTCATCTTCCGGATTGAGAAAAACGAATTTGAATGTTTTTAACGATTTGTCTTCCGTTGCAATTTCAATATCATCAATGCGAACCGGATACGGTAGATAGGGGTTTTCCATGTTTTTCCTCCTTTGTTCGCTAATCTTGTTTTTCGTAAGAGTTCATAATGTTACACACCTCACGTATGTCGATATTGACCGGGCAGCTTTTAACGCATCTGCCGCATCCGACACACATGATGCCCTGGTCGTATTTATCAAAAAAATATTTCAGTTTATGCATAAACCGCTGACGGACTCTTTGAACCTTGGTTTCTCTGGGGTTATGCCCTGTGGCATGACGGGTAAATAAAGACGACATGCAGGTATCCCAGATCCGAAGCCTGACAGAATCCTTTTGTTTTACTTCATCCTGAATATCAAAGCACCAGCAGGTCGGACACACGTATGTACAAGTACCACAATTAATACAGGAAAAAGCAATATCGTCCCAGAAAGGGGCTTCATGAAGCTCAAGAATAGTTTTTTCTTTTAACTTGTTTGTTTCAATATGTGAAACTATATTTTTTTCAGCCTCTTTTCTCAAAACATCAAATAAAGCACTGCTTTCTTTTTCATCACCAATCGTATCAAATCCGCAGGCAGAAATAAAAGTTTCCCCTTTTTCCGTCAGCACTTTTGCCAAAAACTGATCATCAAGATCAGCCAGCAAAATATCTAAGCCTTCTTCACAAAAGGGACCGGTCCCGGTAGAAGTTGAAAAGTCAAATGGGCCGGGTTTATTGATGGCCAGGCCTACAAACGTAGTCACTTCATATGCATCACACCAGTAAGGATCTCTATAGTCATCCGTATCAAAATTGAGTTTGACAAGTTGTATTGCCTTTGCATCATAAGGTCTGATACCAATAATCGCCCTGGGTGTGGTGTCAATTTGATCTCTTTTCATGATGTGATGGTCTTTTTTAGAATCATCAAGGGTTGTGGAGAGCATTTTTTCAGTTTGGGGGAAAAGAATCGATTTTGCAGACATGATTGAATCGTGGTACTCCATGTCAGGCAGGATATCCTGTTCAAGACGCTTGATAAGAAACCCGTTTTTATCCTTAACCGGTCCAAAAAGCCGATAGGTTTCCCTGGATTTTTCAATACCTTTGGCCCAGTCTTTTTTATCAATTGTTATAAATTTCATTGTTTACCTTTTTTTACCCTTTTTTTACTTGATAAAATCGTCGGGATCATCAGGACTGTATACATCCAATGGTGGACGCTTACTTAAGTCCAACCCTGCTTCCCAGCCAAACATTTCAAAGGAATCTTTATTGAGTTTTCTTGTAAAGTCCCTGACATTTATATCCATGGGGCAGGCTTCAACACATGCACCACAATCTGTGCAACGTCCGGCACAGTGATACGCCCTCAAATAATGAAAGGTTCTAACATCCGTAGTATCCTGGCCTTTACCCACCCATTGGGGTGAGGATTCATCGACAAAACATATCGGACAATAGCAGAGTGGACAGGCATTTTTGCAGGCATAACACCTGATACAGTTCTTTAAAAGATCTTCAAAATGGTTCCATTTTTCATCTGCAGTCATTTCTTCAATTCTGCGAACATCAGGAAACGGGTCTTCGATCACTTGTTCTTCCACAAGATCTGCTGCAAGTTCGTCATAAATAACAGGATTTCTGTGTGTACAGGTTATGCAATTTGATTTAAGAAACTCATTTTTATCAATATTTTTTTCATCAGAAAGCGTTTTAACGGTAATGGTCTCGTTATTTTCTGAGTATGATGTAATTTCTTCATCAAATAACAATGTTATTTTTGCTTTATCAATCATGCCTTTACAGGGAACACCGATAATATGCACCTGTTCCCGATTGATTTTATTTTCAATGATGTGGGTAACAATATTTCTGCAATCACATCCTTTGGCTATGATACCAATTTTTTCCTTTCTGTTGGTAAGATAGTTAGCAAGATTAATCCCGCAATTGTTGTCCCATATGAGTTGTTGCGCCTGTTCAGGGGTTCTTGCAATATGAGGACTTGTGGCCATGGGTATGGTTCCTTGCTTGAAACCGATGACGAAGTCGACTTTTTCATCCTCTAAGAGGGCAGCAGAAAGTTCCCTGATTTTTGTTGTATAGCTATCCATGTAACTTAATTCCTAGGCTGATAATTTTTTAACAAGTTTATTATTGGGTCCGACTGTTTCAACAATTTTTGTTATTTCTGTTACAACATCCACAAATTTGGTTGCTTCAGCTGAAGATATCCAGGAGAAATGAAGTCTTTCTTTTTCTATCCCCATGTATTCAAGAAGGTTTCCGGCAAGTGCAAATTTTCTTCTGGCATAATAATTACCATCCAGGTAATGACATTCGCCGGGATGTCAGCCAGACACCCACACAGCATCTGCCCCTTCTCTGAATGCAGATAGAATAAATTTGACACTCATTCTTCCTGTGCAGGGGATTCGAACAACACGAATGTCAGCCGGATACTGCATCCTGCTGACACCGGCAAGATCTGCAGCACCATAACTGCACCAGTTACACAGAAAGCTGATAATTTTAATTTTTTTATCACTCATTTATTATATCTCCTTATACAGCAGCGTTGGCTGCATCTTTTTCTTCTACTTTAGTATCACCATTTTCATTGTCAGATTGAATTTCATCCTCTGAAGCAACAGTATCATTTAGAGCAAAAATCTGAGCAAAAATCTGATTGTTATCAAACCCTTTAAGATGAAGTGCTCCGGATCTGCAGGAGGCAACGCAGAGCCCGCATCCTTTACAGAGAACCGGATTAATCTCGGCTTTTCCAGCAAACCGTCCTTCCCGGGTAAAAGAGGGAGCAGAAAACGGGCAGACAGACACACATACGCCGCATGAACTGCATTTCTCCTGATTTACCAGGGCTACGGTCCCATCCATATTCATCGTCTTTTTGGCAAGAAGTGTCACAGCTCTGGTCGCAGCTGCCTGGGCCTGGGATATTGATTCGTCTATGGGTTTAGGCGCATGGGCAAGTCCGCAGAGGAATACACCATCTGTTGCACAGTCAACCGGTTTGAGTTTTGCATGGGCTTCCATGAAAAAACCATCTGCATTTTGCGAGATTTTATACATGGCAGCCAGTTTATTTTCTTTTTCCGGAACAATGGAAGCGGCCAGAACGACCAGATCTGTCTTTATTTCCATTTTTCTTCTAAGGGAAGTATCAGAAAAAAGTATCTGTAACTGATCTTTTTTTGCTGTTACTTCAAGTTCTTTTTCAAAATCAAATTTGATGAACTGTATTCCTTTTGTGCGCGCTTCGGTATAAAGATCTTCTCTTAATCCAAAGGGGCGCATATCCCGATAGAGTACAAACACGTTCATTTCAGGATTCAGCGATTTTAACTTCAAGGCATTTCTGATGGATTGCGTACAGCATACTTTTGAACAATAGGGTCGTTCCGGTATCCTTGACCCCACACATTGGATAAATACAGCCGTCCCAATGGAATTAAGGCCTTCGTCATTATTTAAAAATTTGCGATCCAGTTCAGTTCCGGTAACAACCCGGTCATCTTCTCCATAAAGATGCACTTCAGGTGTTAACTCTGATGCACCAGTGGCAATAATGGTTATCCCATGCTTAAGGGTTTCGTTATCCCCGTTTTTGTTTACATGGGTTTCAAAATTTCCAACAAATCCATCGACATCGGTTATTTCAGTATTTAAATGAATATCAATTAATTTGTCTTTTTCAATAGACTTTATCATTGAAGAAAGATGCGTTTGAATATCTTCTCCCTGCCAGGTTTGATACAGATGATTTGCCTGTCCGCCAAGCTTGTCTTCTTTTTCAACCAAATGGGTATGATATCCCTGATCGGCAAGTGTTTTTGCAGCTACAATTCCTGCCACTCCACCTCCGATAACCAGTCCGGACTGATCAATGTCAAGAGTCGGTTCTGTTAATGATTCATGCAACGCCACCTTGGCCGTGGTCATCCTGACCAGATCTTTGGCTTTTTGTGTGGCTTTGTCTTTTTCTTTGGCATGGATCCACGAACACTGGTTTCTGATATTGGCCATGTCAAACAGATATTTATTGATACCTGCATTTGTTAATGTTTCCTGAAACAACCCCTCGTGGGTTTTAGGAGTACAGGCTGCAATGACAACCCGGTTTAATTTTTTTTCTTTAATGATATTTGTAATGGCATCCTGGGTATCCTGGGAGCAGGAAAACATATTTTCGTCTGCATATTCAACATAGGGTAGCTTTTTAGCCATTTGCACAACAGCTGGCACATCAACCTCTCCGGCAATATTGGTTCCGCATCGGCAGACAAAAACGCCGATTCTCGGGGGTTCACCTGTAATATTAATTTCTTCGGGAATTTCTTTGGTTTTTGTCAGAGACCATCTGGCATCCCTGAGATTTATACCGGCCATGCCGGCGGCGGCACTGGATTCAATAACAGAAGATGGAATATCTTTAGGTGCCTCAAACGCACCGCAGATAAAAATCCCCGGCCTTGATGTTTTTACCGGTTCAAAACTATTGGTGGTAACAAAATTATAGTGATCAAGACTGATATCCATTTTATCTGCCAGGTCAATAACTTCTTTTCCAATACAGAGCCCAACAGATAAAACCACAATATCAAATGCTTCTTTTTGTCTGGTTCCGGTTTCATCAATGTAATTAATCAGTTGCAGGCCAGTATCCGGATCAGGAACGATATTGGTAATTTTCGATTTTACAAATCGTATTCCAGACTCGTCTTTTCCCCTGTTATAGAAATGTTCATAATCCTTACCATGGGTCCGGATATCCATATAGAAAATAGCCGTATCTAAAGGATCATGACTATGCTCCTTGGCCAGCATGGCTTCTTTTACCGCATAGGTACAGCAGACAGAGGAACAATATCCATTGGAACCCAGGTGGTTGTCCCTGGATCCCACACATTGCAGCCAGGCTATTTTTTGGGGTTCTTTTTTATCCGAAGGTCTTACCAGGTGCCCTTCATAGGGTCCGGCCGAAGAAAGGATTCGTTCAAATTCAAGGCTTGTCACAATATTTTTGGATGTTTTATACCCGTAAACATCATGCTCTGCAGGATCATAGGGCTTGCAGCCTGAAGAAATAATAACCGAACCTACGTTTAAGGAGATATCTTTTTCCTGATCTTCATAATTAATGGCACCGGTAGGACAGACTTTTTTACAATTTCCACATTTTCCCCGGGTGAGGTAAATACAGTTTTCCGCATCGATTGAATATTTTAACGGTACTGCCTGGGCGTATTTTACAAAAACCGCTTTTCGTTTGCCAAGGGCTTCATCATATTCGTCATCCACTTTTTTAGGGCACTTTTCAGCGCACAACCCACAGGCAATACATTTATCCATATCTATGTATCTTGGATGCTGCACAATATCCACTTTAAAATCACCTGCTTCACCAGAAATACTTTTGACTTCAGAAAGAGTAAGAAGTTCAATATTTATATGCCGGCCGACCTCGACCAGTTTGGGTGAAATAATTCACATGGCACAATCATTGGTAGGAAATGTCTTGTCCAATTGAGCCATAATCCCGCCAATAGACGGTGACTTTTCGACAAGATAGACATAATATCCGGAATCAGCAGCATCAAGTGCTGCCTGCATGCCGGAAATTCCACCTCCAACAACCATTATTGAACCGATCTTTTTTTGTGACATTTTTACTCCTATAAACAACCTGACTTTAATATTTTTTTATAAAAAAAATTATTCACTGGTTTGCATCTCTTTTTTTTCAACTTTTTTCTTTATAGTCTTCTTCTTGGTCTTTTTCTTCTTTACTTTTTTTTCTTTGGTATCAAAAAGCTTAGAAAAAGCTTGTTTTACCTGTTCATTATCCGAATTTCCAGGGATTTGAATTCCCAATTCTTTTTGTCCAATTCCCAAACGGAGGCCTAAAAGCTGTGTATATAATATTGAAGGAAGATTGTATTCACTACTTCTTTTTAAAGCTATCTGGCCCTGAATTTTATCAAACTGCATATAACACCAGGGACAGGCCACGCAGATAAAATCAGCGCCTGCTTTTTTCGCATTTGATAATTTTTTCTCGGTAAGGTCATAGGATAAATCATTATTAATTCCAAGAACAGGTGCGCCACAGCAATCGAGTTTGGATGGCCACTCAATACTCTTTGCCCCGGTAACTTCTACAAGGTTATCAAAAAGTGTTGGTGAAACCGGATCATCAAATTTCATAATTTCAGAAGGCCGAAGGGCATGGCAGCCATAATGGGTAGCAATGTTAAGATCATTATAATGATCGATTGTTTTTTTATTGAGATCCTCAATTGTAATATCATCATGGAGTATGGATAAATAGTGTGATATCGATGAGTTTCCTTGATATTGAAGACCTTCTTTTTCAAGGATTTTATTGATTTCAAGTTTTATATTATTATCCTCATTAAGAACTGCATTGGCCTTTTTAAGGCTTCCAAAACAGCATTTGCAAAGGGTTAAAATTTCAAATCCCTTTTGTTCAGCCAGGGCAATATTTCTGGCTGAAGAGAGCAGCCATGCAGTTTGATCTGTATTTTTCAAGGGATAACCACAACAATTGAACGCCTTTATATCAACGATATCAATATCTAATTTTTTCAGCACAGCCCGTGCGGAAGTCTCGTATTGTTCAACTTTTGCCGGTATGTTACATCCGATAAATAATGCAAATTTTTTCATGTTTTTTTCCATTGTGATACTATTAAAATGGTGAAAATATTTTAGTAAATTTCATCTATTATATGTATATTG
>QMMT01000043.1 GCA_003647385.1 Deltaproteobacteria bacterium | reverse complement strand
GGTCTGATCGTGGACAAAAACATTTCCTTTGGTGATTTAAAAGGGATTTTGACCACCTTTGTCCATCAATTCTTTGATAAAGAGACGTCTTTAAGGTTCCGGCCCAGTTTTTTTCCGTTTACCGAACCCAGCGCTGAAGTTGATATCCGCTGTGTCATGTGCAAAGGATCCGGCTGTCGAATCTGTTCAAAAACAGGGTGGCTTGAAGTGTTGGGCTCCGGAATGGTTCATCCTGCGGTTTTTGAAAATGTGGGGTATGATACAGACAAGTATACCGGGTTTGCTTTTGGTGTTGGTATTGAACGGATGGCCATGCTCAAATATGGTATTGATGATATCAGAAAATTTTATGAAAACGATGTGCGTTTTTTAGGGCAGTTTTAATATGAAAGTCAGTCTTAGCTGGTTAAAAGAGTATGTGTCCGTTGATCTTGATGTGGATGATATGGCAGCAAAGCTCACCATGGCAGGTTTAGAGGTCGATGCTGTTGAAGAAAGATATGATTATCTTGCCAACATCGTTATTGCCAGAGTTGATGAGGTAAAAAAACACCCCAATGCCGACAAACTGTCTGTCTGCAAGGTGAATGCAGGTGGAAACGACTCCATTCAAATTGTCTGTGGTGCACCCAATGTAAGAGAGGGTATGTTTGTCCCCTGCGCACTTCCAGGGGCCGTACTTCCCGGAGATTTAAAAATAAAGAAGGGTAAGCTTCGTGGCGAAGTATCCCAGGGAATGCTGTGCAGTGCATCTGAATTAAGACTCAACACAGATGCATCAGGCATTATGGATCTTGAGGGTGACTTTATCGCAGGAACGCCCCTTGAAGATGCTTTAAAGATTTCCGATACTGTCTTTGAAATTGATTTGACGCCTAACCGGCCGGATTGCTTGAGTTATATTGGTGTTGCCCGTGAAGTTGCGGCGTTCACTGATCCCAGACAGAAAGTGATGCTGCCTGATTATTCGCTGCCGGAAGATAAAATGGGAAGTGCTTCCATCCATGATCATGCAAAAGTCGAGATTATGGATCCCGATCTCTGCCCAAGATATTCTGCCGGCCTCTTAGTTGATATTAAGGTTGAACCTTCTCCGTTCTGGCTGCAGGAGAAGCTTGAGTCCATCGGACTGACGCCTGTCAATAATGTGGTTGACATTACAAACTTTATTATGATGGAAACGGGTCAGCCGCTCCACGCCTTTGATTTTGATGAAGTTGCAAAGGGTAAAATTATTGTGAGAAGAGCTGGTAATGACAAGGAATTTACCACTCTTGACAGCAAAGTACATACGCTTGAATCTGACATGTTGATGATTTGCGATGGACAAAGACCTGTAGCACTGGCAGGAGTAATGGGGGGTGAAAATTCTGAGATTTCAGATACCACAACCCGTGTGCTGATTGAAAGTGCCTATTTTAATCCCGTATCCATCAGAAAAACAGCAAAAAAAACCGGTATTGCAACTGATGCATCCCATAGGTTCGAACGTGGTGTTGATCCGGATGGAACTGTCAACGCATTAAAGAGAGCTGTTTCTTTGATGGCGCAGATTTGTAATGCAACCATTGCAAAAGACTTGATTGATGAGCATCCAAACAAACCTGTTCCCATTAAAATTGACTTGAACACCGATGCATTGAATATCAGATTGGGTACTGATTTTGATACAGATAAAATAAAAGAGTTTTTAGCGTCAGTGGAATTTGATGTTGAAAAGACAGAGGATAAAAGGCTCACAGTTGGCGTCCCTTCTTTTAGAGTAGATGTTTTACGGCCTGAAGATCTTTCCGAAGAAGTGGCAAGGCTCTGGGGATATAATAATATTCAAACCAGTTATCCTTTGGTTCCGGCAAAAGGCAAAGTGTTAAACCCAAAGATTGCTCTCAGAGAAAAGATCAGGCAGACACTGACGGGATTCTCTTTTTTTGAAGCCATTAACTATAATTTTATTCATGAGAATTCATGTAACAGATTAAACCTGTCGGATACGGATAAAAGAAGACAGGTCGAAACGATTTTAAACCCGATATCAGATCAGATGTCGGTGTTGAGAAGTTCTCTGGTTCCCGGGCTTCTTGAGACAATGAAAAAAAATATTTCCCAGCAGACAGATACGTTAAAGTTTTTTGAAATAGGCAAGATTTTCTTTGCCACACAAAAGGGGTCTTTGCCGGAAGAAAAAGAAAAATTAGCAGGACTGATCACAGGCAGCCGAACCGAATCATCCTGGTATTCGAAAAAAACAGGGGTTGATTTTTTTGATTTAAAAGGTGTGATTGAAGGCCTTTTAAACGCACTCATGATTGGCAATATAGGGTTTGAAAGGATTGAAGATGGATCCTGCCCTTATTATCAAAACGGGTATGCCGCCTATGTAAAATCCGGGGATACCCTGATGGGTACTCTTGGGAAAATAGATGAAAAGGTTTTGAAAAATTATGGGTTAAAGCAGGGTGCGTTTGTCTTTGATTTCAGTTTAAATGGGATACAGGAACTGATTCCAAAATCTCTTACCGCTTTGCCATTGCCGAAATTTCCTTCTGTCTCAAGGGATCTTACCCTTATCGTGGACAGATCCGTAACCGTTGGGGCAATCTTGAATCAGATTGAATTGATCTCTAAAAAACAATCATTAATTGAAAAAGTTTTTCTTTTTGATGTGTATGAAGGCCAGCCGCTGCCTGAGGGTAAAAAGTCATTGTCTTTCAGGGTGGTTTACAGGTCGGCAAGCAAAACTTTGAAAGAAAAAAATATTAAAAAACTGCATGTAAACATTTCAAAAACTATCATTGATCAGTTTAATGCCGATCTGCCGGAATAATTAAAAAAAAAGACAGGGTAAAGTGTTTTGTATTACTGATTTGCCCCGTTAGAATCAGCTTAAAAGTATTATTGACAAACTTGACAGGGGTTGATATATTACTCCGCTAATGCGGGTATAACTCAGCTGGTAGAGTGCAAGCTTCCCAAGCTTGATGTCGCGAGTTCGAGTCTCGTTGCCCGCTCCATCTTTAAATGGAAGGATGGCAGGTTTGTTCCATTTATTGGAGTTATGATATGATCTGAACCTTTGATTTACTGGTAAGGATTTTTGTTAATGTTGTATTAGGAACGGGCATCTGCCCGTTTTTGTATTTGAGGATGCAAAAAAACAGATGTTTAAGGGTATTTAAGTTGAAAATAGATAACGATATGTTAGTTGAAAAAATTAAAGAAGTTGCACAGCCATTGTGCCAGGCTGAAAATTTTGAGCTGGTTCATTTGGAATATGTCACTGGTGATCGGGAAAATATTGTCCGGCTCTTTTTGGATAAGCCTTCCGGTATTACAGTGGATGATTGTATTTATGTCAGCCGGCAACTTGGAGATTTAATTGATGTTCAAATAGAGAATTTTGACAATTACAGGCTTGAGGTTTCTTCTCCCGGGCCAAATCGGCCTTTAAATAAAAAGGAAGACTTTCAGCGTTTCAAAGGTGAGAGAATAAAAATTCAGACAAAAGAGTTGATTGAGAATCAAAAAAAATTTACTGGAATTCTTGAGAGTATTAATGATGATTCTGTTGTGATTGCTGTTGATGGGAAAAGGGTTGAAATATCAGACCATTTGATCAGCAAAGCAACACTTGCAAGACTATAATATGGAGAACGCTTCGTAATGTTTATCACAGATATTAAAAGGGTTATTGACCAGGTAAGCCGTGAAAAGGGTATTGAACCGGAAGTTCTTATTAACACCCTGAAAGAGGCCATTATTTCAGCGGCAAGAAAAAAAATCGGACCCAGAGCGGATATTGAAGTTCACTACAATGAGAAGAGTGGTGAAGTTGAGGTTTTTCATTTTAAAGAGGTCGTAGAAGAAGTTGAGTATCATGACAGTGAGTTGACCCTTGAAGAAGGGTATGAATATGATCCTGAGTGTGAGATTGGTGATAGTCTTGGCATCAGGATTGATACAGAAGAATTCGGTCGAATCGCTGCCCAGTCAGCTAAGCAGGTTATCATTCAGAAGATGAGGGAAGCGGAAAGAAACGCGGTCTATGAAAATTTTATTCATAAAAAAGGTAAAATTATTAATGGCATTGTTCAACGGTTTGACAGAGGCAGCATTATCGCCAACCTGGGACAGGCAGAGGCAGTTTTAAGGCCCAGGGATCAGATGCCAAGAGAAAACTACAAGCGCGGTGACAGAATCAGGGCTTATGTTCTGGATGTATTAGAGGAATCAAAGGGTGCACAGATTATTTTATCCAGAACCCACCCACAATTTTTAATTGAATTGTTTAAAACCGAAGTTCCCGAGGTGGCTGAAGGGATTGTAACCCTGCGCGGTGCAGCAAGGGTTCCAGGGTTAAGAGCCAAGATTGCTGTTTCATCAATGGATTCGGATGTTGATCCGGTGGGAGCCTGTGTGGGGATGAAAGGAAACCGGGTTCAAAATATTGTGCAGGAACTTCGGGGTGAAAAAATTGATATTGTTCAATGGAACCCGGATATAGCAAGATTTGTGTGTAATGCCTTGTCACCTGCCGAGATTGCCAGGGTAATTATTGATGAAGATAATCAATCCATGGAAGTCATTGTAAACGATGAATACCTTTCCATTGCCATTGGCAAGGGGGGACAGAATGTTTCTCTTGCCTGTGAGATTACCGGCTGGCATTTAGAGGTAACAAGTGAAGAAGATTACAGTCGTGAAGTAAAAGCAGGATATGACAACCTGATGAAACTGACAGAGGTGGGGCTGTCTATGGCGGAAATGCTTTTTAAAAACGGCTATTCCTCTCTCACAGATATATCTGAGGCCGTCATCGAAGATATTGTTTCACTTACTGATTTGAGTGATTCAAAAGCACAAGAAATGATTGAAGAAGCAAAAGTTATTCTGGAGAATGAATTAAACAAGGAAGAACTCGAAGAGATAGACGAGCCGGAAAATAAAGATGAACCGGAAGATCAAGAGCCGAAAGGTGATGATGAAATTCAAGAAGGTGAAGACAGTTAGTTAACGGTAAGATCACGTGTGACCTTAAGGTTATATAAACAACGGGCAACAGGCGAAAAAGAATATAAAAAGAGATTTATGCGGGGGCAACAAATGGCGAAGGTCAGAGTATATGAGTTGGCTAAAGATCTGAACATGACGAATAGAGCGCTTCTAAATAAAATGAAAGAGTTGAAGATTGATGTTAAAAGCCATATGAGTTCTCTTGAGGATAGTGCTGTCAGCACAATTAAAAGAAGTCTCTTAGGAAAGAATAAAAAGAAGACGGATGTCAAGATAAAACCATCGGTTATCCGCAGGCGGAAGCAGATAATTGAAGAGCCTGAAGAAATTATTGAGCCTGAAATTGAGGAAGAAGAGACAGCAACAGAGGTGGAAGATGATATTGTTTCCCAAAAAGAACCGCCTGCAGTAGAGGAAGAGGAAGAGGTAACGCCATCAGATATTGAGCAGGATGATATTAAAAAGGGACCTGAAAAAGCCACACCTGCCCCCAAAAAAGATAAATCGAAAAAAAAGAGTAAAAAGAAAAAGAGCAAGCCTGCCAAGATCATTAAACCAGTGGAATCTGAGGAACCAGAAGAACCTGAGGAGCCAGAGGAACCGGACCAGGTCGTTGCGGCCAAGCCCAAAAAGGCAAAAAAGAAGACCAAGGCTGATAAAACAATAGATCCTCCTGCAAAGAAAGAAGAATCTGAACTCGAAGAACCCGTTGTTGAAAAAGAAGAAGAGCAGATTCCGGAAAAGGAAACCGAGGATAAAGTTGTCGAAGAAAAAGAGAAAAAGGCCAAAAAGAAAAAGAAAAAGAAAAAATCAACACCCGCTAAAATTGTTAAAATTGCAGATCCTTCAGTTCTTGAAAATTTGAAAAAATCTAAACTGGGTGGGGATAGGAAACGCCCTGGCACGAAAACCGGGCCAAAAGAGAGTGCAAAGAAAAAACCGTTTAAAAAGAGAGAAAAACCATCATCTCCTTCTCCTGGAAAACCAAAGCTGCCTCCTCAGACACCGGATGTCACAGTACCTGATGAAATAGATACAGGAAAATACAAAAAAGAAAAAAGAAAAGTTGTGTATGGCGATGACAAGCCTAAGTCTGTTGGAAAAAGAAAACAGCGCAAGAAAAAATCAATTATTGAAGGGGATGCATTATATAAGGGTGGTCGTGGTAGGAAAAGACGCACTAGAAAGGATACAAGAGGTAGAAAGGGAAATTTTCAGAAAACCCAGATTACAACACCAAAGGCCATTAAAAGGCGTATTAAGATTGATGAGGCCATTGAACTTGCTGAGCTTGCAAAACGCATGGGTATCAAAGCCAATGAGATGATTGCTAAACTGATGGGCATGGGGGTTATGGCAACGGTAAATCAGACCATTGATTTTGATACGGCTGTGCTGGTTGCAACTGAATTTGATTTTGAGGTGGAAAAAGCATCTTTTGAGGAAGAACCCCTTCTTAATATGGAAAATGGTGATGATGACGAAGGAAAAATGATGGGAAGGGCACCGGTTGTCACCATCATGGGGCATGTTGATCATGGCAAGACCTCTCTTTTAGATGTTATCAGGGAATCCAAGATTACCAGTGGTGAAGCCGGCGGCATTACCCAGCATATTGGTGCCTACAACGTTAAAACAAAGGCCGGCGGTCGGATTACATTTCTTGATACGCCGGGCCATGCAGCCTTTACTGCCATGCGATCCAGAGGAGCACAGATTACAGATATTGTTATCCTTGTTGTTGCGGCAGATGACGGGGTGATGCCCCAGACCATCGAAGCAATAAATCATTCAAAGGCAGCAGGTGTACCGGTTGTGGTTGCAGTTAATAAAATGGATAAGGCAGGCGCTGATCCTGATAGAATCATGAGAGAACTTTCAGAGCTCGATCTTCTGGCAGAAGACTGGGGCGGAGATGTCATCTTTGTTAAAGTTTCAGCAAAGACCCAGGAGGGTATAGATGAGCTCCTTGAAATGGTTCTGCTACAGTCAGAAGTTCTGGAGCTGAAGGCAAATCCGGATAGAAAAGCGTCGGGCTATGTCGTAGAATCACGGCTTGATACGGGTCGTGGTGCGGTTGCAACCGTATTGGTCAAACAGGGAACGTTAAGTGATGGCGATCCGGTTGTCTGCGGACTCCATTCTGGCCGGATCAGGGCAATGATTGATGATGCAGGGGAAAGAATAGACGCGGCAGGCCCCAGTATTCCTGTAGAAATTGTCGGCCTGCATGGCATACCCAATGCCGGTGATGAATTTATTGCGGTTAATTCAGATAAAGATGCAAAACAGATTGCCGGTCACAGGATGCAGAAACAAAGGGCAAGAGAGCTGGCCAAGAAAAGCCGGGCTAATCTTGAAAAAATGTTTGAGAATCTTGGCGCCGCTGAAATTAAGGAACTTAAGCTTATTGTGAAGGCGGATGTCCATGGGTCGATTGAAGCCTTAAATGATTCATTAAATGATCTGGCAAAAGAAGAAGTGGATATTAAGATTGTTCACTCGGGTACGGGTACCATTAATGAATCGGATGTGGCGCTTGCGGCAGTATCGGATGCAATTGTTGTCGGGTTTAATGTCAGGCCGACACCCCAGATTCGAGCACTTGCCAGGGATGAAAATGTGGATATGCGGTTTTATGATATCATTTATGATGTCATCAATGATATTAAGACGGCACTGGATGGAATGATGCCGTCTACATTTCATGAAATTATTATCGGCCGGGCAGATGTTCGTGATATATTTGTAATCCCGAAAATGGGAACCATTGCCGGATGCCATATTTCAGACGGCAAAGTCGTTCGAGGTAAAAAAGTAAGACTCTTAAGAGATGGTGTTATTAAATGTGATACACAATTATCATCGCTCAGGCGGTTTAAAGATGATGTCAAGGAAGTGGATCAGGGATTTGAGTGCGGCATCGGCCTTGAAAAGTATAATGACATCAAGCAGGATGATGTCATTGAATGTTATGAAGTGGAAGAAAGAAAGTACAAGGCTGAATAATTAAAAAATGAAACCCTATTTGCGAGCCGAAAGAATCAGTGTCAAGATCCAACAGGCCATTACAGAACTTTTAAACAAAAAAATGCAGGACCCCAGGATTGAGATGGCAACGATCAGTGGTGTAAAAATGACCCCTGATCTTCGGGTGGCCCATATCTATGTTACCGTTTTTGGAGATAAAAAGCGAATTTCAGAGGTTATGGACGGGTTTAAAAGCTCCAAGGGCTTTATAAAGAAAAGAATTGCACCGAAATTAGGGTTAAAATACATGCCGGATTTAAAATTTATTCATGATGACTCCTTTGACAAGGCAGCTCGAATGGATGAACTCATTAAATCCGCATCAACCGGAACACCAGACGAACAGTCTTCATAAAAAAAATCAATGAAAAGTGGTATTATCGCAATTTCCAAGCCTGAAGGTATTTCTTCAGCGCGCGTGGTGGCTCGTGTAAAAAAAGCTTTAGGGGTTAAAAAAGCAGGGCATACCGGTACCCTGGATCCCTTTGCCACAGGATTGCTGCTTTGTGCAATTAATAAGGGGACCCGGATATCCGGGTTTTTTCTTACCGGTCACAAAAGATATAGTGCAACGGTTTGCTTAGGGGTGGAAACAGATACCTATGATTTGACAGGCAGGACAGTTTTTACGGCCCCCAAAAATGGTATGAGTACCCTCACAAAAGAGATAGTGGATGAGACAATAAACTCTTTTATCGGTGTTCAAGACCAGGTAGCACCCGCTTTTTCCGCTTTGAAACATGAAGGCCAGCCCTTGTATAAACTGGCCCGACAGGGGAAAATGATTCAAAAGCCACCCCGGAAGATTGAAATTTTTGACATCCGTATTCAACAAATTAAATTCCCCTATCTGGATATAGAGGTCTTTTGCTCATCAGGAACCTACATAAGGAGCCTTGCCTTTGATATCGGCAGAAAGCTTGGATGCGGTGCCCATCTGTCAAAACTATGCAGGACGCAGTCCAGTGCATTTGTTTTAGAAGATGCCATCTGCCTGGATGACCTTGAAGATCTTGATCGCGTGACGGCTGAACAAAGGATTGTTTGTTTATCAGATTGTCTTGAGTTTATGTCCAAAATTATAGTGGATCAATCCATTGCTGAAAAGATAAAATTCGGTCAGAAACTTTTGAAAGAAGAGATGCCACCCCCTCGGGCAGAATCTGATAACCCCATCAGGGTGACGGATAATCATAATAATCTTCTGGCAATCGTCCAGTTAACCGAAGACAGGCAGGCGTATAAATATTGTTGCGTTTTTTCAAGTTAACTGGTATTTATAAAAGCTTAATTATATTTGTAATGGTATAGTGATTTGTTTTGAATTTCTTTTTTCTGAATGGAATATCGGATGGGAAATCATAAAAAAAATAGATCATTACTGAATACCATGTTTTATTTATTCCAAACAAAGGAGTTTTTAAAGTGGTTCTATTAGCAGGAAACAAAGAGGAGATGATTGAAAAATTCAAGCTCCATGAGTCTGATACTGGCTCACCAGAGGTACAGGTTGCAATTTTAACCCATCGTATCAGCTATCTTACAGAGCATCTTAAAGTTCACAAGAAAGATCATCATTCACGGCGGGGTCTGTTGATCCTTGTCGGAAGAAGAAGAAGTCTTCTGGATTATGTTAAGAAAAAAGATGTGAACAGGTACCGTTCTTTAATTGAAAGACTCGGACTGAGAAGATAACAATGACAGACAGCCGGTTTTTGACTATTTGTGAGTCAAAAACCGGCTTATTTTTTTTATCGATTTTATTAGTACAAATT
>QMMT01000042.1 GCA_003647385.1 Deltaproteobacteria bacterium | reverse complement strand
TAATTATACAAATGAATTACAGGTGCCTAAGCTATCTAAAATTGTGTTAAACATGGGACTTGGAGAAGCGGTAAGAAATCCAAAAATCGTTGATCCAGCAGCCGCTGAACTGGCGTTGATCGCCGGTCAAAAGCCAATAATTACAAGAGCTAAAAAACCGATTGCAAATTTTAAGCTTCGCGCTGATCTGCCCATCGGATGCAAGGTTACCTTGCGCAGTGAGAAAATGTATGATTTTCTTGATAGACTTGTGAATATTGCTTTACCACGTGTCAGGGACTTTCGTGGAATTTCCGGAAAGGCTTTTGATGGCAGGGGTAATTATACCCTTGGTATTACCGAGCACATTATATTCCCTGAAATTGACTACGATAGGACCGACAGTATTAAAGGTCTTAATATTACTATTGTAACGACAGCTAAAACTGATGAGGAAGGTAAAAAATTCCTAAAGTTAATGGGAATGCCTTTCAAAAATTAAGGATCTTAAGGAGGAAAGCTTGGCTAAAAAAGCTTTAATCGCAAAGGCGCAGAGAAAACCAAAGTTTTCAACACGTGCGTATAACAGATGCCCTTTATGCGGTAGACCAAGAGCATTTATTAGAAAAGCTGGTATTTGCAGAATTTGTTTCAGGAAACTTGCATCAGAAGGCAAGCTTCCTGGTGTTACCAAATCAAGTTGGTAATTTTACAATTTTATTAGAACTATATCAGCTTTATTTAAGGAGATTTAAAAATGGCAATTAGTGATCCAATTGCAGACATGCTAACAATCATAAGGAATGGTGGTAAGGCAGAGTTTGTTAAAGTGGATATCCCCGGATCAAAAATTAAATTGGAAATGGTGCGGGTGCTGAAAGAACAAGGATATATAAAGGATTTTAAATTCCTTGAAAATGAGACTCAAGGCGTTATTCGTGTCTATATAAAATATGTATCTGAGGGACAGCCCACAATTTTTGGTATTAAACGAGTGAGTAAACCGTCTTGCAGGGTTTATGCTAAATCAAAACAAATTAAGCCGGTTTTAAATGGTCTCGGCATATCAATTGTCTCAACGTCCAAAGGATTGATGACAGATAAGCAGGCCATTGAAGCGAACGTCGGCGGTGAAATTCTTTGTAACGTATGGTAGGTCAGGAGTAATATATGTCCAGAATAGGAAAAAAGCCGGTTCAGCTTCCAGATAAGGTCCAGTTTGCCCTGAAAGGTGATGTGATTTCAGTTAAAGGACCTAAAGGTAAACTTGAACGTCAACTGCATCCGGCAATTGAAATAAGTATAGATGATGCTGTAGTAACTGTTAGTACAGATACGAGCAACAAGAAAAAAGTTGCGTTGCAGGGATTATTCAGATCCTTGATTTCCAATATGGTGACAGGGGTTTTAACCGGGTATGAGAAAAAGCTTGTTCTCTCCGGTATTGGTTATCGTGCAGAGGTAAAAGGTAACAGTCTTATACTGAATGTAGGATATTCCAATCCGGTTGATTTTAAAATTCCTGATGGAATCCAGGCAAATGTCGAAAAGAATACTCAAATTAATTTGTCAGGTATTGATAAGGAACTTCTTGGGCAGGTGGCAGCAAACATAAGAGACCTTAGACCCCCTGAACCTTATAAGGGCAAAGGCATTATGTATGCAGACGAAAGAATTATCAGAAAAGCTGGTAAGACTGCAGGTAAGGAATAACCTATAGGTCACACGAAACCTAAAGGTCACACGTAAAAGGTGGGAATATAAAGATATGGGAAATACATCACCAAGGCTTAAAGCAAGGCTTAAAAGAAAGAAAAGAATCAGAAAAAATATTTTCGGGAACCAGGATCGTCCAAGATTGAGTGTATTTAGAAGTTCAAAGCATATCTACGCTCAAGTTATTGATGATACCTGCGGCAGCACACTGGTTTCTGCATCTACTCTTGATAAAGAGTTGAAGGAAACAGAGGGCAAAAAGGCGGAAATTGCAAAGGCAGTTGGAAACCTCATCGGCAAGAGAGCTCTTGATAAAGGAATTGAAAAAGTAGTCCTGGACAGGAACGGATTTTTATATCATGGGCGCATTAAAGCGCTTTCAGACGGAGCCCGTGAAGCCGGATTGAATTTCTAATAAGGAGGAAGACCCTTGGCAAGACAGCAGATGGAAGATAATGGATTAATTGATAAGGTCGTCAGAATCAACCGTGTCGCAAAAGTTGTAAAAGGCGGCAGGAACTTCACCTTTAGTGCACTGGTAGTTGTAGGTGACGGTGAGGGGCAAGTTGGTTACGGTCTTGGGAAAGCAAAAGAAGTACCTGAAGCAATTAAAAAAGGCATGGAAAAAGCCAAAAGAAATATGGTTAAAATCTCTTTGCTTGACGGAACCGTTCCTTTTGAAGTTGTGGGAAAAGCCGGTGCGGGCCGTGTATTGTTAAAACCTGCTTCTCCTGGTACGGGCTTAATTGCCGGTGGCGGTATCCGTGCAGTCCTTGAGGCAGTCGGCGTTACCGATATCCTGACAAAATGTATTGGAACACACAATACCCAGAATATTGTTCGGGCGACCATGGCAGGCCTTCAATCACTTTGTACAAAAGAAGAAGTGGCTAAACGTCGTGGTCTAAGACCTGAAGATATATAAGAGCCAGAAGATATATAACGCCAGAAGATATATAACGCCAGAAGATATATAATAAGGACTTAAAAAATGGCTGATAGAATAAGAATTACACAAATAAAAAGTACAATAGGAAGACCAGCTAAGCATGGTCGGATTATTCGCTCCCTTGGATTGAGAAAAATGAATCATATGGTTGAACATAATGCTGACCCGGTTATCCTGGGGCAGGTAAAAAAAGTGTCTCATCTTGTTAAAGTAGAGGAGGTGTAACATGCAGCTTCATGATTTAGCACCCGCACCTGGCTCCAGAAAAAAAAGAAAAAAAGTTGGCCGGGGACCGGGATCAGGAATGGGCAAAACCAGTACTCGCGGTCACAAAGGTTTGAAGGCACGATCAGGCGGCAACGTAAGACCAGGGTTTGAGGGTGGTCAGATGCCGATTTATCGGAGGCTTCCCAAAAGGGGTTTCTTTAATATATTTAAAACAAAGAACGCTGTTTTAAATGTTAAAGATCTGGATAGATTTGAAGATGGTGCAACCATTGATATTGATGTCTTAAGAGAAGCCGGTATGGTAAAAGGTCGTATTGATGGTGTCAAAGTTCTGGCCTTAGGTGAAACAACGAAGAAATTTTCTTTGAAAAATATTCTTGTTTCCAAAACAGCCAGAGAAAAAATCGAATCTGCCGGTGGAACGATAGAATAACTATTATGAGACGTGATGTAAGGAACCAATAAATGATCGAGAACAGCTACCAGAATTTATTTAAACTTCCTGAGCTTAAAAAAAAGATTTTTATTACACTTGCCCTGCTGTTTGTTTACCGTGTTGGTATTCATGTTCCCACGCCCGGGGTTGACGGTGCAGCACTTTCTTCCTTTTTTGCCGCAGCTGAAGGAACCTTATTCTCCATGTTCAATATGTTTTCAGGCGGTGCTTTGGAAAGGTTTTCCATATTTGCATTAGGCATCATGCCTTACATCAGTGCTTCTATTATTTTAGAACTGATGACGGTAGTTGTGCCACACCTTGAACAGCTTAAAAAAGAGGGTGACGCTGGTCGTAAAAAGAAAACCCAGTATACCCGATATGGCACCGTCCTGTTAAGTATTATTCAGGGCCTGGGTATCAGTGTCGGGCTTGAATCCATGACGTCTCCCGCCGGCGTAGCGATTGTGCCGTATGCGGGCTGGGGATTCAGACTGGTTACCATCATAACTCTTACTGCTGGTACATCATTTATTATGTGGCTGGGAGAGCAGATTACCGAGAGGGGAATCGGAAATGGTATTTCCCTGATTATTTTTGCCGGTATTGTGGCCCAGATGCCGTCTGCAACAGGAAACACAATCCGGCTTATGACAACCGGAGAAATGGGAATTTTTGCCATTATTATTCTCATGGTTCTCATGGTTGCTGTTATTGCTGCTATTATTTACATGGAGCAGGCGCAGCGACGGATACCAGTGCATTATGCCAAGCGTGTTGTGGGTCGAAAAATGTATGGGGGACAAACCTCGCATCTGCCATTAAAAATAAATACAGCCGGTGTTATACCACCCATTTTTGCATCCTCTATCATCATGTTCCCAACTACCCTGGCACAATTTATTAATCTGCCGATGATGAAAACTGTGGCAGCCATGTTCAGTCCTGGAACGATCTGGTACTATCTTCTCTACGTAGGGTTTATCATTTTCTTTTGTTTTTTCTATACAGCCATACAGTTTAACCCTGAAGATGTGGCTGAAAATATGAAAAAAAATGGGGGGTACATTCCGGGTATCAGACCGGGTAAAAGAACCAGTGAATATATCGATAAAGTGTTGACAAGAATTACCGTTGGCGGAGCCTTATACGTGTCTGCTGTTTGTGTTTTGCCAACCTTTTTGATGAGTAAGTTTAATATCCCGTTTTATTTTGGGGGTACGGCCCTTTTGATTGTTGTGGGCGTGTCCATTGATACCATTTCCCAAATAGAGTCCCATCTGATTTCAGGTAATTATGAAGGCTTTTTGGGAAGAGGTGGTGCCAAAAAAATAAAAGGAAGATCCTGATTTAAGCGGTCTAAACGATAGGAGATTAATAACACTATGGCAAAAGAAGAACCTATTAAAGTTGACGGGAAAGTACTTGAAACACTGCCCAATGCCATGTTCAAAGTTGAGCTGGAAAACAAACATGTATTGCTGGCTCATATTTCAGGCAAAATGAGAATGCATTTTATCAAAATTCTGCCTGGGGATATGGTGACGGTGGAAATTTCACCTTATGATTTAAGCCGTGGCAGGATTACGTATAGATATAAATAAAATTTTTAGTTTATAAAGATATAAAAATATTAGGTTAGGAGTAGATAGATGAAAGTAAGAGCATCTGTAAAAAAAATCTGTAGGGATTGTAAAATAGTCAAAAGACGTGGTGTCATAAGAGTTATTTGTATTAATAAACGCCATAAACAGCGGCAGGGATAGGGGGAAAGAAATTTGGCACGTATCGCAGGAGTAGATTTACCAAGAGATAAACATGCATGGATAGCTTTAACCTATATCTATGGAATAGGGGCAAGCCGGTCAAAGGTGATACTAGAAAAAACTGGCATTGACCCAACGACTAAAGCAAATGACCTTACCGAAGAAGAGGTTAACAACATTAGAAAAGTCATTGATGCCGACTTTAAGGTTGAAGGTGAACTTAGAAGCGAAGTTTCCATGAATATCAAAAGACTCATGGACTTAGGTTGTTACAGAGGACTGCGCCATCGTAAAGGCCTTCCCTGTCATGGGCAGAGGACCAGTACAAATGCCAGGACAAGAAAAGGTCCTAAACGGACTGCCGTTAAAAAGAAAAACTAGGATAATACAAAAGGTTAATTAATTATGGCAAAAAAGTCTAAGAAAGTTGTATCCAAAAAAAGGCTAAGAAAAAACATTTCCACCGGTATTGTGCATATTCAATCCACTTTTAATAATACAATTGTTACCATTGCCGATGAAAACGGAAATACTATCTCATGGTCCAGTGCAGGAAGGCAGGGGTTTAAGGGTTCCAGAAAAAGTACGCCTTTTGCTGCAAAACTGGTTGCAGAACAAGCAGGTGCAATTGCAATGGAACACGGCATGAAAAATATTGGTGTATATGTCAAAGGTCCCGGACCGGGTCGAGAATCTGCTTTAAGGGCATTACATGCGCTTGGATTTACTATATCCATGATCAAAGATGTAACCCCGGTTCCCCATAATGGATGTCGTCCACCAAAGAGAAGAAGAGTATAAAAATACCAGTTTGATAAAGGAGAAAACCATTGTCACGTTATAGAGGTTCTGTTTGCCGACAATGCAGACGCGAAAACATGAAACTTTTTTTGAAAGGCGACAGATGCTTTTCAGATAAATGCAGTTTTGATAGAAGGGGCTATCCCCCGGGACAGCATGGGCAAAGAAGGAGTAAGTTATCAGATTACGGAATTCAGCTCAGAGAAAAACAGAAAGTCAGAAGGCTTTACGGAATATCCGAAAAACAGTTCAGAATTTCTTTTAAGAGAGCTGACAGACAAAAAGGGATTACAGGTACAAATCTTTTGAGTCTTTTGGAAACACGCCTTGATAATACTGTTTTCAGGATGGGATTTGTTAATTCCAGAAATCAGGGCAGACACTTTGTAAGACATAATCATTTTACCGTAAATGGAAAAAAAGTAAATATTCCGTCTTACCAGGTTAAAAAAGGTGATATAATAGAGCTTCGTGAGAAATCACAAAAAATTCAGGCTATTTCAGATTCTTTGGATGCCATTGTACGACGCGGTATCCCCCAGTGGCTTGAAATCAAAAAAGAAGATTACAAAGGCGAAGTTGTTGGGGTTCCTGTTCGTGAAGACATCACGCTTCCAATTCAGGAACAATTAATTGTAGAGCTTTATTCAAAATAGGCAGGTCCTTGACAGGGGTTGTCTTTAATATTTATTCAGGAGATATAGATGTCATCTGAAAAACTTGCATATGTAAACTGGCGAGAGATGATCAAGCCGGAGAAGCTTGACGTTACCACAACTTCAACATATGGTAAATTTGTATGTGAACCCCTTGAAAGGGGGTTTGGTATCACTATCGGGAACTCTCTGCGACGTATTATCCTTTCATCCATATATGGCGCAGCAGTTGTGTCTGTTAAATTTGATGATGCTCTTCATGAATATAGCGTGATATCAGATGTCAGAGAAGATATTTCTGAAATTATTTTAAACCTGAAAGAGTTGAAGCTTAAGGTTGAAGATATTGAAGACAAGATATTAACGTTGAGTGTCAAAGGTGAAAGTGAAGTCACAGGTGCAGATGTTGTCAGCCCGGATGGAAAGGTTGAAATTCTTAACCCGGAACAGCATATTGCCACACTTTCCAAAAAGGGTGTATTAAACATGACAATGGTTGTAAAAACCGGAAAAGGTTATGCCTTGGCTTCTGCTAACAAAGATGAGGAGTCTTCTATCGGAACTATTCCGATTGACAGTGTGTTTTCTCCCATTAACCGTGTGAAATATGTTGTGGGTACTTCCAGAATCGGCCATAAAACCGATTATGATAAACTGACACTTGAATTATGGACGGATGGTTCCGTCACTCCGGATGACTCAGTAGCATATGCTGCAAAAATTCTTAAAGAACAAATGAATCCGTTTATCAATTTTGATGAGGATATGGAGCCGGATCATGCGGATGAGAAGTCAGACGAGTCAGATATCGGTCTTAATGAAAATATTTACAGATCTGTGGATGAACTTGAATTATCCGTCAGAAGTTCCAATTGTTTAAAAAATGCCAGAATCCATATGATTTATCAATTGGTACAAAGAACAGACAGTGAAATGTTGAAAACTAAAAACTTTGGTAGAAAATCCTTAAATGAAATAAAGGAAGTTCTTAATTCTATGGATCTTTCACTTGGTATGGACCTTGAAGGTTTTGAACCACCAGAAGATGAGAACAATCAGGAAGGAGAATAAGTCCATGAAACATAGAAAATCAGTATTAAAATTGAACAGGACTTCAAGCCATAGAAAGGCTATGTTCAGAAATATGGTAACTTCCCTGTTCAAACATGATAAAATTAAAACCACGGAAGCAAAAGCAAAAGGCTTGCGAAAGATTGCCGACAAAATGGTTACCCTTGCCAAAAGAGGGGATTTGCATGCAAGAAGACAGGCACTCTCCGTGATCAGGGAGAAAGATATTGTCCATACTCTCTTTAATGAAGTATCAGAAAAATTTAATTCAAGGCAGGGTGGATATACAAGGATTATAAAACTTGGCCCTAGAAAAGGGGATGTAGCCCCAATGGTACAGATCGAATTGATTTTTGACTGATATCCCTTCGTTTAAGCAATAATAAAAACATAAAAATCCCCGGCAGGTAAAAGCTGCTGGGGATTTTTGCATTTATTTATTCTGTTTGGCCTGGTAAAGTCTTTTGTCTGCTGTTTTTAGAAGGATGGCGGATGAATCCATACCTTTTTCAAATACAGAAGAAAGACCATGGCTTAATTTAACATGAAATGTTGTGTTATCAGCAGCCAGGGGCTCGCTTGCAAGTTTTTGTTTTACTCGGTTGACGTAGTTTTGGGCCTGGCTTTTATTTGTGGAAGGCAGGATGACGACAAATTCATCTCCTGCAAATCGGGCCACAATATCAGAATCCCTTTTCAAGCTGTTCAGGCAATTGGCTGTATGACACAAGGCCATATCCCCGTTATCGTGGCCAAACATATCGTTGATGGATTTAAAGTCATCTAAATCCAGAAAGAGCACCGTCAGATCAATGTGATATCGTTTGGACCGCTGAAATTCTCTTTCAAGAACCCTTTCCATAACGCCTCGGTTTAAAAGACCCGTTAAGGGATCATGAAAGGCAAGAAATTTTAGTTGTTCATGTGCTGTCACATTGGAAAGACATAAAGATACTTTAAGTGCCAGTTGTTCCAATAAAGATGTGTCAATACTTGGATCAAATCTGTGAATATTTTTGTCAGCCTGATTAATACTTCCTACTACCTCACCATCCAGGGTAATGGGTGCGACGGCAATAGAACCGAATTCATATTCTGATGCCTCAGGGATTAATGCAGAAAAACCGTTTAGGTTTTTATTGGCCAGTAATGGCTTAAGCCTGTTCCCGGTAATGTTTGTAAATTCTTCTTTGGACAAAAAAGCAGTCGATTTTTTCAGCAGGTTTGAATTTTGAATGTTTTGAAGATATTCTGAAATACTGCTTTCTTCTATAATGGATATCCATGTGTAAGGAATGGAAAATTTTGAACTGATTTCAGATAACAGTTCTTCAATAAAATCCTGAAAATTCAAAATAGTCAAAATACTGATTTCAATTTCATGAAATTTTCTGGCCACAATTTCATTTTGCTTCAGCCGTGATAAAATCGATTCTGGAATTGTCATATGCTTTTTTTTAAGTTGCTTGGAAAAGAAAGTCAATAGCAATCATGATTTTTAAGGGGCCGTTTATTGACGGTCATCCTTTCATTTTCTTGACTTTATTGATGAGTTTGAATACAAGTGATTAAAATCAAAGACAATAAAAGGTATCATCATCATGGAAGTTAAGCCGTATCAAAATAGTCCCATAATTAAATTTGCTGCATTTGTTATCATTGTTGCAGGCATGAAAGCAGCTACAATGCTGGTTGTTCCTCTTTTGTTGGCTGCATTTTTATCCATTATCTGTGCACCCCCATTGTTCTGGATGCAGAAAAAAGGGATTCCAAGCCTTTTGGGAATCCTTATCCTGATGCTGGGTGTGATTGCTGTGCAAATGTTTTTAGTCACCCTTGTCTCCTCATCAATAGCAGATTTTTCAGGCAATATTCCCTTTTACCAGGAACGGCTAAAAACGTTAACCGTTGAAAGTCTGCAATTTTTGTCACGGTATGGTGTTGAACTTGAAATAGAAAAAATGACTGAGATGTTTAATCCAGGCCGTATTCTTAAGCTGGTTGCAAACCTGCTGAATGGGATGGGAGGCGTGCTGACCAATACATTTTTTGTTTTTGTAACCCTTATTTTTATTCTTTCAGAGGCTGCCGGATTTCCAAGTAAATTGCGGGCTATTTTAAATGATAAAAATACAGACCTTGAAACATATGCTGAGATCACATCCGGCGTTAACCGTTATCTGGGAATAAAAAGTCTTACCAGCTTTGCAACAGGAATTGTT
>QMMT01000041.1 GCA_003647385.1 Deltaproteobacteria bacterium | reverse complement strand
TGTTTTAATAGCTTGTTTTTAATATGAAATTTTGAAATTAAAGATATGTAATAAATTTCCTATGTAATTTTCTGTTTTCAGAGGATTATTGGAAAAAGTGGAATGAAAAAACGATCCACCGCCGGACGAATCCCCCGGAGGGTGGAGAACCTATATTTACAGATAATATGGTCTTTTTACCGATCTTTTCAATGAGACATCAGCCACTCAATGTACTGTGGAATGCATCCGGTTAGGTAAAATGGAAGGTTTAATAATATAAAATTTTTTCCTTTCAGGGTTTTAATCCGATCAATTTTTAAGGGGCCAGAATATATCCTCACCGCATAATTGTGTGGTGCGCGATCGACAAACTGGTGTAATGAACGAAGCCTTCCCGTAGCGCCAGATTTCACTTCAATGGGTATTATCATGTTTTTAAATTGAATGAGAAAATCGATCTCCGCACTGGATTGCTTTTTTTCCCTGCTCCAGAAATGGAGTTTATACAGTGGGGATGTGTCATAAGTTAAAAGTTCCTGGCCTACGATATGTTCTGCTATTTTACCCTGATAAATAGAATCAATATTTTTTGCCCCAAACAGATTTTTTTGAAATCCGGCAAAATAATTTAGCATACCTGTATCAAGAACTTGAAGCCTTGGAGACTTTTTGAAATTTGGCCGTAATGGAGGCTCAACAGAGGATGAAGGATATAAAAGATAAATTATCATTGCCTTTTCTAACACTTTTAACGCTTCTCCCATTTCCCGTGATTTATAATTGGAATTTCCAAATCCCTGAAATTTTATTCTAACCCCGGCCTCATAAAAAGCATTTGAGACAGCGTGCCGTATAACCAGTGACATTGTATGGTTTCGTGCATATTTTTCAACATCATCGAGATACGAAACAATGAGGTTGTCAAATAAATTGTTCAATGCAGGGATATCTTGTTGTCCTGAATATTTTTGGACAATTTCCGGCATTCCACCTATCATTGAGTAAATATAAAAAAACTTCATTAATTTATCATGGGCGAAATCGGGCACAGGTATTATATTGTTGATGATATCCAGGCTGCTTTTTTCGTCTAATGCATTTAAAAACTCTTTAAAATTTAATGGTTTCATCACAAGATATTCAACTCTTCCTACAGGGAAACTGATGTGTGAGTCGATCAAGGTTTCCAAAAGAGATCCAGCTGCAATGATATAAAGGTCTGGAAAAGTTTCATAAAAAAATCGCAGGTAGGCGACTGCGGAGGGACAAGCTTGAATCTCATCAATAAATATGAGAACCTTACCCTTATGTTTCACCTGATCCTTATAAAAGAAGATAGCACGAATCAATTCTTCAATAGGATAGTCCTGTTCGAAAATCCTTTTCTCTTCTTTCAGTTCAAGATTGAGGTGGATATATTGATCAAACAGCTTTGAAAACATGTTCACAGCTGTGGTTTTGCCAACTTGCCTTGCCCCTCGCAGGATCAGTGGCTTTCGTTTGTTTTTTTCTGCCCACCCGGACAGTCTTTCAATTACATCTCTTTCAAACATAGTGTTCATCTTCAATCAGATAATGCTGATTTGATAAATGTTTTTTTGTTATCAGGTCAAGGATATTTTTTAATATTTTTGACACAAAGTCAAGGATAAAAATATTATTTTATGTAACAAAGTCAAGTTTATGGTCACCCTTTAACTGACAAATTATCTTGATTTCCCCTGGATTTAAATATTGACCTTTTCCAGATTAAAGGAGCGGTAAATAATCATTTCCCGTTCCTTTCTGTTTTCGTCAAGGGGTTCAAATTTGAAGGATTCAAACATTTTGAGAGCATCTTTTTTTGAGGGGATTGCATCAAGGAACTGTCCCGTTGTCTTGCCGGAAATCGTATCCATGATAACGGCATCCCTTGCATCCGTTGAAATCGCAAAAGGGATTTGATAGTCATAAACCAGTCTGGCTCCGGCCAGGATTTCTCTTTCATAGGACCCAATGGAACCTGCCACACAGGTAATGGCCATGACTGCCTTTTGTCTGCAATAGACAATCAGGTCAATGGCTGAAACATAGTCTTCGCCTTTAAACTGGACAACCAGTTTTTCATCCACCCGAATATCTTTTTTCGCATATCCCTTGTCCTCGACCAGAAATTTTTCAAATATCTGTCTGCTGGCCTCAGGCCCTACATTCCTGACTGCCTTTCCGGTAATATAATCGGTGATAATATAGTCAAACGTCATATTAAAGATGTTCCTGTCATTTCAGAAGGTTGTTTTATGTCCAATATTTTTAGGATCGTCGGTGCAATATCACCAAGAATGCCGTCCTTCATTGTTATCTCTTTATACTGATTCCCTGCAAGTATCAGCCTTACAGGGTTCAGGGTGTGGGCAGTGTGAGGAGAACCATCCTTTGCTATCATCTGCTCCGAGTTCCCATGATCTGCGGTTACCAGTGCGACACCATTGGTTTCCCATATAGCCTCAACAACTTTTTGTGCACATATATCCACAGTTTCACATCCTTTAATGGCAGCTTTTAGAATTCCTGTATGTCCCACCATGTCCATGTTGGCAAAATTGAGAATAATGAATTCAAACGCTTTTGATTTGATTTGTTTGCAGACTGTATCGGCAAGCTCAAAGGCACTCATCTGGGGTTTTTCATCATAGGTTGCCACATCTCTTGGCGAAGGGATGAGGATCCTTTCTTCCCGATCAAAAATTGTTTCATCGCCGCCGTTAAAAAAATAGGTGACATGGGCATATTTCTCCGTTTCAGCGATGCGAAGCTGGGGGATGTTGTTTCGACTTAATATCTCCCCGAGAATATTGTCCAGATGCTGGGGAGTGAAGGCCACAGGCAGATCGAATGTTTCATCATACTGCGTCATGCAGACAAAGCCCGCAAGTGCTATTCTTTTTTCTCTGGTAAATTCAGTAAATTTGAGTTCTGTAAAGCTTCTTGTGATTTCTTTTGCCCGGTCCGCTCTGAAATTGAAAAAGACAATGCCGTCTCCATCTTCAACAGTCCCCTTTGTATCCATCTTTGACAGCGAAGTACTCCCAAGAAAAACAGGGTTGACAAACTCATCGGTTTGATTTGAATCATAGGCTTTTTGAATGGCATTAACAGGATCTTGTTCCATCACACCTTTGGCTTTTGAAAAAAGGTTATACGCCTTTTCAACCCTGTCCCACCTTGTGTCTCTGTCCATGGCCCAATAGCGGCCGACAATGGTGGCAATTTTACCATAATTTTGGCTTTCAAGATAATTTTGAAGCTCTTTTATGTAAGTAATACCGCTGGTGGGTGACGTATCCCGGCCATCAAGAATGGCATGGATAAAAAGATGTTCAACACCATTTTGTTTTGCCATGTCAATCAGGGCAAAAAGATGAGAAATATGGCTGTGGACGCCGCCGTCTGACAAAAGACCCATAAGATGGAGACTGCTTTTCGATTTTGAAACCCCAGCCATGACATCCAGGAGTGCCGGAGTTTTATAAAAAGTCTGGTCGGCAATGGCCTGATTGATTCTTACAAAACTCTGCAACACTTTTCTGCCCGCACCAATGTTCATGTGCCCGACTTCCGAGTTGCCCATTGTTCCATCGGGAAGACCCACGGCACTGCCTGAGCATTCAAGCTTGCAACTGGGAAATGTTTTTAGCAGAGAATCTAAAAAAGGCGTTTTGGCCAGCGCAAATGCATTGCCTTTTGTCTCTTCATTAATCCCCCAGCCGTCCAGAATCATTAGCATATTGACAGGGCTCGGTTTGGAGTTCATCATCAGTCTCCTTTAGGTTCGATTGCCGGGTCAAATTCTGAAAGATCAATCCTTGGCGCGTCAGCCCACAATCCTTCAAGGTCATAAAAAGATTTTGTTTCAGAGTCGAAAATATGGATAATGACTTCACCATAGTCGAGCAATGCCCATTCTCCTTCTTTGACGCCTTCAACACCAATGGCCTTGATTTTTTTCTCTTTCAACCGTTTAATCAAATGCTGGGCAATGGATGATACCTGTCGCTGGGAGCTCCCTTCTATAATAATAAGGACATCCGTATAAGAGGTAAATTGTTCTACATTAACACCAGTAATTGATTTTGCTTTTCGCTCAAATGCAGGAATAAAGTATTTTTTAAGGTCATCTGTCAAAGCGATAAGTTTTGTCATTTATAGAGTTCCTTTGTTCTAATTATTTTCTCAACATTTGCAGGCACAAGATCCTTTATGGATTCGTTGTTTTTTACCCGTTCCCGGATGATAGTGGATGAAATATCTATTTTAGGTACTGTGCAAATTATTATTTTCTGTTTCGTTTTATGGGAAAAAGTATTGTCCTGTTTGTTAAAGATGTATCCTTTTGATATATTTTCGTCAATAAAAGAGGCAATGGCATGACTATTTTTCCAATGTCCTCTCAACATGATGATAATTTGAACCGCTTCAAATATTCTGTTTTTCTGTTTCCAGGTTGTTATATCTAAAAACGCATCCGATCCCATTAAAAGAAAAAAGTGGGTATCCGAACCATATTCTTTTTTAAATTCATTAATGGTATCAATGGTAAAAGACGGCCCTTTCCTTGTTAATTCTTTGTCTGATACTTCAAAATTTTCATGATCTTTTAAGCTTTGCCTTACCATTGCAAATCTGTCATTTGCAGGAGCAAGGTTGATATCGGGTTTGTGGGGTGGTGTTGCGGAAGGAATAAAAAAAATTTTTTCCAGGCCATATTTTTTTTTAACACATTCAATAATACCCATGTGCCCATTGTGAAATGGATTAAACGTTCCGCCAAAAAGTCCGGCCTTCATTTTTAACTCTTTGTAAGCTTAGAAGATAAAAGTTTAATTAGTTCTTTCACCCCTTTACCCGTTGCTGCTGAAAGAGTCAACACTTCAATGTCTTTTAACGCTTTTTTGAATGTTTCAATTTTTTCTTTTGTATCCGGCAGGTCAATTTTATTGAGCACGACGATCTGAGTTTTTTCAGCCAGTGTCCGGCTGTATTTAGACAACTCATTGTTGATCAACTTAAAAGAATTAAGAGGGGATTCAAGGTCTATTTCGAAAGCGTCAATCAGATGAACCAGGATGCCGGTTCTTTCAATATGTTTTAAAAAACTGATACCAAGACCGGTCCCTTCATGAGCACCCTCAATCAATCCAGGGATATCTGCCACGGCAAAGGGTTCACCAAAGGGAGGTTCTACCATACCGAGAATCGGAGTCAGGGTTGTAAACGGATAGTCGGCAATTTTGGGCCGGGCAGCGGACATATGGCTGATCAGTGTTGATTTGCCTGCATTGGGTAACCCGACGAGCCCGACATCGGCAAGAAGCTTGAGTTCCAGCTTGAGCTTGAGTTCCACGCCGGGAATACCGGGTTGTGAATGCCTTGGTGCTCGATTAGTGGAGGTTGCAAATCGTTTATTTCCTCGACCGCCCATACCGCCCCGGGCAAGGATGTATTCATCTTCGGTATCAGTCAGATCAACAATAATTTCATTGGTGTCTAAATTGGTAACAATGGTTCCGGGGGGAAGGCTGATGGTGCAGTGTGAACCGTTTTTGCCATGTTTTTGTTTGCCCTGGCCGGGCCGGCCGTTTTTGGCCTTAAGCAATTTCTGGCGACGATAATCAAAGAGCGTTCTTTTACTCTGATCGATTTTCAGAATGACATGACCACCATCGCCGCCATCCCCACCATCAGGTCCGCCTCTCTCAATGTAACGCTCCCGACGAAAACTTGTGCATCCGCGGCCGCCATCACCGGACTTGACAGTGATAATTGCTTCATCTACAAATTTCACGCTGCATAAACGCTGACTTTTTTCTTATTGCGGCCTTTTCTTTCATAGGTAACAACCCCATCAATTTTGGCAAAAATAGTATAATCTTTGCCCAAACCAACATTGTTGCCCGGATGGATTTTAGTGCCAACCTGTCTTACAAGTATAGTCCCTGCAAGAATACTTTCTCCACCAAATTTTTTAACACCGCGCCTTTGCGCGTTGGAATCGCGACCATTTTTCGTACTGCCGGCTGCTTTTTTATGTGACATTAGATTTCTCCTTGATATCTAAACTGAAATGGATTCTATTTTAATTTCAGTATAATGCTGCCTGTGGCCTTTCATTCTCCTGAAGCCTTTACGGCGTTTATACTTGAAGACCAGTTTCTTTTTGTCCTTTGCCTGGTCAAGGATGTGCGCTTTGACTGAGGCATTTTCAACATTAGGGCTTCCAAGGGTGATGGTTTCACCGTCTGAATACATGAGAACATCATCAAATTCAATCTGAGAACCTTCGGTACCATCAAGCTTTTCAACTTTCAGGATCTGTTCTTCATGAACCTTGTATTGTTTCCCTCCAGTTCTGATAACTGCGTACATTTTTAAACTCTCCTTATTATTTCAATACTTACTTTTCGCAATTTTAAAAAACTCGTAATATTATACTTATCTCTTAAGATTGTCAAGATAAACAAGCAAGATGAATTATGAAATTATTTAAGTTCAAATTTTACAGGAATTTTGACCCACATTTTTCGGGGGGTACCGTTTTTTTTGCCGGGTTCAAAGAGCCAGTTTTTAACGGTTTTTAAAGCCTGGCGATCAAGGGATTTATAACCGCTTGACTTGAAAAGCTTTAAAGAAGAAACTTTTCCTTTTTCCGAAACCAATACTATTAGCTCGACTGTTCCCATCAGGCCTCTTCTTTTAGCGAGAAGAGGATAAGCAGGTAAAGCGTTTTCCTTGTAGAGTGGTTTTGCAAATTCAATATGAGCTTGTTTGATATTTTCTTTTTTCTCAGGACTTCTTTTTTTTAATATTGCAGGTTGATTTTTGAAACTTTTTATTTTTACAGTTTTGATCTGTCTGGTTTCATCCATATTTATCTTAACAGAGACAGTCTTAACTGGGGGTAAAGGTTGTTTTATCATTTTTTTTTGTTTTTGAATGACAGATTTGTTCTGTTTTACTTTTTCGGAGAGTTTAGGCAGGTTTTTCTTTTTAAGAATATTTTTTTTTATTTTTTTCGGGGTAAAAGATATGGCTTGTTTTAGTTCTGGTTTGGATTTTATTTTGACATTTTCTATCTGGTTTGTTGAATGAGGTTCTTTTTTGATTACAGGCTGAGTGTAGGAAAGAGTGACCATCACCGATTTTATTTGGGGGGGTAAAATTTCAATATTTTTTTTTATCATGGAGGAAATGAATACCATCAGGGCAATATGAAACCCTATGGCAATCACAGCAGATAGTATGATACGGATCATTTTTAATTTTGATCTTCAGGATCAGCCTGCAGGGAGATCTGATTCAATCCAGCCTGTCTGATTTTGTCTAAAACTTTAAAAAGATGTTGATATGAAATGGTTTTGTCGGCAAAGAGAAGAACGCCCGGTTTTTTCTCTTTTTCTGCCTTTTGTTTTAAAACAGGGGTAAGATGTTCCAGATCTACCGGCTCTTTATCAACAAAAATAAAATTGTCTTGATTAATGGTGACGGATAAAGTGGTCTCTTTTTCAGGTTTAACAGCAGAGGATTCAGGCAGAGAGACCGGCATGCCTTTATGCACTGCCATGGAGAGCATGGTATAGATGAAAACAACCAGAAGAAGAAAAACAACATCAATCAACGGCAGCATTTCAATCCTGGGTTTATTAATTTCAGGTAAACGGATTTTCATCTTTTTTCTTTCCGGGCGTCTGTTTTATGAATTAAAATTTGTTCATACACGATCTCAAAGCTGGTGGCATATTTTTCCATGATACCTGCTGCGCGCTTGATTCTTGAGTTAAAATAGTTGTAGGGGAAAACCGTTATAATGGCAATGGACAGGCCTGCAGCAGTTGTGATCAGGGCCTGGGCGATTCCGCCGGTTACCGCCTGGGGATTTGTAATTCCGGATACATTCAGCATGTCAAATGAGGTAATGATCCCCATGACGGTTCCCAGAATACCCATCAGCGGGGCAACGGTGATCATGGTGTCCAGCACGTCCATGAATTTCTGCATCTGGTTGATTTCATCCACTGCAGATGATTCCATGGCTTTTACCAGAGAGTATTCACGATGGAGAATACCACTGATGATCATTTTAATGACATAATTCTGTGATCCTGAAGCTTTTTGCCGAACCATATCCCATTCACCTTTCCGGGCAAGGTTTAATACCTCATCCACCAGTTTCTGGTTTCTCTGCATACCAATCCCGATCCAGAAAAAACTTCGTTCGATGATAATGGTCAACGTAATGATTGAACACAAAAGCAAGGGGTACATGACGGGTCCGCCATTATGAAAAATTTCAATCATGAAACTTGGGTCTCCTTTTGATTTAAAGCAGTTTGAGTCACCAGAAATATGCAGGGTTTTTTTGATACAGGGTTTTTCTGGATGCGAATCTTTGCATGGTATACGTTTTGTATTGATTCTTCCGTCAAGACCTGTTCGCAGGTTCCGGTTTTATATATTTTTCCATTTTTTCCATTTAGCAAAACAAGTCTGTCCGAGTATTCCGCTGCCAGGTTTAAATCGTGAAGAACTATTAGCACAGTGAGGCAGAGCGTCTTTTTAAGGGAGCTTATCAATTCGAGAATTTGAATCTGGTGTGTAATATCAAGATGAGATGTGGGTTCATCAAGAATTAAAAGCAAAGGCTGCTGGGTTAAGGCCCTGGCAATGGCTGCCAGTTGCCTCTCTCCGCCGCTTATATTATTGATCGATGCATCCTTAAGCTTAAAAATACCCGTAAGCTTCATATATTTATGGGCCAGGGCAATGTCTTTGGCGGTTTCAAAGAATTGATATTTTTTAAAAAAAGGCAGTCTTCCTAAAAGGACATACTCTTCAACACTCATGGAAACCGGTTCAACTGACTGCATGACAACAGCAATATGCCTGGCCAATTGCCGGTTTGACATTGTTTGAATATCTTTGCCTTTTATATAAATCTTTCCTTTTTCAGGTTTGTTTATTTTTGAAATAATTTTTATCAGCGTTGTTTTTCCGGACCCGTTAGGACCAATGATTGAAATAGATTCACCCGGGTCTGCTGAAAAACAAATATCTTTGAGTATGGTTTTTTTTTGGTATCTGAAGCTTAAGTTTTCTATGGCAAGGGTATGGCTCATAAAGTCACCTGCTTTCTTGAAAGTGCCCAGACGAAAATAATACCGCCGATGATACCTGTTATGACACCCACCGGAAGTTCAAGCGGAGATATGATGACCCTTGCAATCACATCGCATAGAACTAAAAATGCAGCACCGGCCAGAAATGAACTGATAAGAAGTATTCTATGGTCAGGCCCTGCTATCATGCGCATGAAATGAGGGACAATAAGTCCTGCAAACATGATGATTCCAGCAACAGATACGCTTAATCCCGTTAAAAAAGATGCAAGGATAAATAAATATTTTTTAGTTTTGGTTGTATTAACCCCTAAGTTTGCCGCTTCATCTTCACCTAAAAGTAGGGCATTTAAATCAAAGCAGAAAAAATATGAAATGACAAGCCCTGCAAGGGAGCCGAAAACTGCCATTTTTATTAAAATTGTATTGGGCTCGTCAAGGGAGCCCATGATCCAGAGAACGATATTTTGAAGATCATCGCTCTTTGAGATAGCCATGAGCAGCATGACCAGGGAGGAGGCGACATAGGAGATCATCACACCGGTTAAAAGCATCCTGTTTGACTGAATATCCCTTGTCCGATTGTTCAAATAATAAACAAGAAAGATAACAAGGCTTGCTCCCAAAAATCCTGAAAGGGGGTATGCGATGATACCTATTTTGCTGTAAAATTTAAAAAGTATATTGATACAGACACCCAGGGAAGCCCCTCCTGAAATGCCCAGTGTATAAGGTTCAACCAGGGGATTTTTAAATATTCCCTGGAGCAGGGCTCCCGCAAGGCT
>QMMT01000040.1 GCA_003647385.1 Deltaproteobacteria bacterium | reverse complement strand
TGATTAGCGTGTCAATCTTTTAGAATTTCTATCTTAAGTTATAGAGTTACATTTTTGTTATATAATTATTCAATAAGCGCTTTTAAAAAAAAGCTTGAGAAACCTTGATTTGTGATTATTATTATCGGCTGAATTTGTTTTAAAAAACCAAAACTAAAAAATTATATATGGAGATGCTCTATGTATCAGGAATCAAATAGTGAATTTGTGGGGGCTCAAAAATATGTCCTGGACCAGGAACTTGCCTCAATCGTTAACATATCAATGAAACTTGAGATGCCGCTGCTTCTCAAAGGGGAACCAGGAACCGGTAAAACCATGCTGGCCCATGCCATTACGGAAAGTTTGAATATGCCTTTAATTGTTTTAAATGTTAAATCCAGTATGAAACTGGTTGAGGCGTTATATCAATATGATACCCTGACCCGGTTAAATGATTCAAGGTTTGGGGATTCAAAAAGGAATGTGAGTAATATTGATGAGTATATCAAAATGGGAAAGATCGGCCAGGCCTTTTGTGCAGACAAGAGAACCGTGCTGCTGATTGATGAAATTGATAAGGCAGATACGGATTTTCAGGATGATATGCTGGACGTTCTTGACCAGATGCAGTTTGATATTATTGAAACCGACAAAACCATTGAAGCAATACTCCGACCGGTTATCATTATCACATCCAATGCTAAAAAAGATCTTTCCGATCCTTTTTTAGGGAGATGTAATTTCCATCATATTGCCTTTCCTGATCCTAAAATGATGAGAAAAATAATAGGGGTTCATTTTGAAGACATTGATTCTAAACTGGCCCAGAATGCAATAGATGCATTTTACAGCATGCGCGAGATTGACTCCATTGAGAAAAAACCGGCCACAAGAGAATTGATCAACTGGATCAGGGCGTTGAATGCAGATCCTGATTTCAGGGCAAAGGACCTTGTTAAGGGCAGACTGCCCTTCTTGGGGGTATTGTTTAAAAAGAGTCCTGACTACGAAAGAGCAAAAAATATAGCCTCCAGAAGGCGGATGTTTTAATTTAGGGTGATGCATGTTTTTAAAATTTTTTTATACCTTAAAAGAAATCGGGATACCCGTATCTCCCACATCGTTTCTTGTTTTGCAAAAGGCGCTGCACCAGGGGATCATTAACAGTCTGGATGATTTTTATACCTGTGCCAGAGCCATCCTTGTCAAAAGTGAAAAGTATTTTGACCTGTATGACCAGGTTTTTGTTCACCATTTTGAAGGGGTTCCGCTGCCTGAGAATGACGGGTTTGAAATTGATGAAATGGCCCGGGGCATGCTGGATGAATGGCTGAAAAATCCAAAAATGATGGCTGACGCATTAGGGGTTGACGAAGACCAGCTCAAGAATATGTCACCGGAAGAATTGATAGCGTATTTTAAGGAACGGCTCAAGGACCAGGAAGGAGAACACCACGGTGGCTATAAATGGATCGGTACCGGTGGATATTCTCCGGTGGGGCATTCGGGCCACCATCCCGGCGGTATGCGGGTGGGGGGGCAGTCCAGGAACAAATCAGCCGTAAAAGTTGCCAATGAACGCCGGTATAAGGATTATTCAACAGCCGGCCCCTTGACCCAGGCAAAAATCAGTGAAGCATTAAAACGGTTGAGAAACCTGATTCCGGCAGGACCCAGGGACAGGATCAATATTGATGAAACCATCAGGGAGACCATGAGAAATGCCGGAGAAATTGAGTTGATGTTTGACAGAGCATTAAAGGACAGGCTCAAAATTATTCTGGCAATTGATAATGGCGGATGGTCTATGGATCCGTATATTAGTGTTGTTCAAACACTTTTTGATTATGCCGGGGCCCAGTTTAAAGAAGTGAAGACGTATTTCTTTCACAATACGATTTATGATGGCCTCTGGGAAGATCCGGCCCGGTATAAGAAACCCAGGAATATTATTGAATTTTCACGGCTTGATCCTGATACAAGGTTGATTATTGTCGGGGATGCCAGCATGGCACCCTATGAGCTCATGGCCAGTGACGGTTCCATCCATATCTCTGAAAGAAGCGGTCGTCCCAGCATAGAACAGCTTAAATTCTTAGCCAAAACCTTTTCACATTCCGTCTGGCTCAACCCGGTTTCAGAAACGATGTGGTTATATACCCATACCATTATGGCCATCTCAAAAATTTTACCCAAGCATGAATTATCCCTGGACGGTCTTGAAAAAGCAGTAGCCAAACTTATGAATAAAAACTGACACCTTGATATCGCAAAGTATATCAAGGTGTCAGGCAAACGTCAGCAAAATTGAAAAGAACTTAACAACCGGGATTAAAAATCAATATTATAGAGTGTCCTGGTATTATTAAATATGGCTTGTGACAGTATTTGCGGGTCAATATTTCTGATTTGTGCAAGTCTTTGCAGGACTGATTTTACAAAACCAGGTTCATTGCGCCGGGTTTTATTTTTTTGAGGGGCGGGTGTGAGATACGGGGCATCTGTTTCAATTAATATGCGGTCTTCAGGAATATGCGAGATCATGCTTCGTAAAACTTCCCCTCGTTTTTTAAGGGTCAAGATTCCGGTAATTCCAATGTAGTATCCAAGATCAAGATACTTAAACAATTCTTTTTTAGTACCGGAAAAACAGTGAACAACTCCTTTTCGGCTGTCGGGTCCATGAGATTTTAATATGTCATAAAATCTTCCCTTGGAATCACGCTCATGGAAAATCAACGGCAGGTCGAGCATGCCTGCCATTTCAAGCTGGGTCATAAAACAATTTTCCTGGTCCCTGGCCGGTGAAAACATCCTGTTAAAATCAAGACCGGTCTCTCCCCAGGCTTTTACGCAAGGGTTCTCTTTGGCGAGGCGGATTAAGGTGTCGATATCGTCTTTGGAACACTTTTGAGCATCATGGGGATGGATACCGACGGATGTGATAATATTTTTATGGGTGCCGGCTATTTTAATTGCCTTTAAAGATGTATTGACATTAACACCGACAATCATGAAACCCTGGACATTTTCATCCCGAGCCCTCTCAATCACATCGTTAAGGTCAATATCATAGCTTTTGTCGTCAAGGTGACAATGGGAATCAAATAATATCATTTCTGTTTGTTTTCCTTATTTCAATCGGTTGCATCTTTGCTTAAACAGTGTTAAGCCTTCACTGAGTGGAAGAAGCCGTTTTACGGTAACAGTGAAGGCCTAAGATGTAAGGAAAACTGTTTTTCAGCACTCCTTGACACAGGCAATTTATATCAGTAAATTTAGTTCCAGTCAATTAGGGACGATGCTAAGGAACGTGATTGCCAGGATATGAACGAGACGCAGAATAAAAATTCAATTATACGGCTGTTTAATGTCAGTAAGAGATTTGGAGGTAAGCTGGCCCTGAAGGATATTACCCTTGATATCGAGCAGGGTGAGTTTATTTTTATTTCAGGCCCTTCAGGTGCAGGAAAGTCAACCCTGTTGAAAATATTATATCTTGCAGAAAAGGTCTCTGAGGGGCAGATCCTGATTGACGGTATGAATCTTGCCAGAATTTCTTCTTCAAAGCTTCCTCTTTTACGCCGGCGGTTTGGAATGGTATTCCAGGATTTTAAACTGATTCCCACCCGGACGGTCTATGAAAACGTAGCCCTTGTTCTGGAAGCTGCCGGAGAAAAACCTGCTTACATCAAAAAAAAAGTAATGCAGGTGTTAAGAACCACCGGCATGGAGAAAAAGTTTAAAGCCCTGCCGCCAACACTTTCAGGTGGTGAGCAGCAGAGGGTTGCCGTAGCAAGGGCCGTTGTAGGGGAACCTTCCATTATTCTTGCAGATGAACCTACAGGCAGCCTTGATTCAAAATCAGCCCAGGCTGTCCTTGATTTTTTAATGGAGTACCATAAAAACGGGGCAACTGTATTGATTGCCAGTCACAATCTGCATCTTCTGGAAAGTACGGTTCGAGGTAGAAATATTGAAATCAGTGATGGTACAATAAACCGGACTGCAACCATGCTATAGGAAAAAAGAGAAACGCATAATGACTCATTTTGTAAAAAAAGCTTTGGCAGATATCCGTTCAAACCGTTTTTTAAATTTAATTACAATTATAACTATTTCTCTTTCAATACTGATTGTCAGTCTGTTTTTACTCTTTTTTGAGAATGCCAGCCGGGTGATTGAATCCTGGAACAAGGGCGGGCGGGCCATGATCTATCTTAATAAAGAGTTTAATCTGGATATGTTGCCCGAATTGAAATATAGGATCAATGGTCTGGGCGATATTGATGAGATGGTCTATATTTCAAAGGCTCAGGCCCTTGAAAAACTAAAAAAGGATATGTCCTCCCAAAGTGCTTTTTTAAAAACCTTAAAAAAAAATCCCCTTCCGGATGCTTTGGAAATTAAAATGAAGTCCTATAACAGTTTTAAGGAAGTCCAAAGGTTTGCCCAGAGCATAAAAGCCATTGAAATCGTGGAAGATGTAGAATACGGTCAGGGGTGGCTGGGACGATTTTTAAAAATTTTTAATCTGTTCAAGATTACCGGGTATACCATGTGCAGCCTCTTTTTCTTAATTGCTTTGTTTATTACGGCAAATACAGTGCGGCTGGCGTTTTATTCCCGAAAACTTGAGATTGAAATCATGCGTCTGGTGGGGGCCACTGAAACATTTATCAAGGCACCTTTTTATGTAGAAGGACTTCTTCAGGGTCTTTTCGGGGGTATTCTGGGACTGGGCATCCTTTTGGTTACCTATGTGACGATTTCATCGGGAATTACCCAGAGCCTTGCCTCTTATTTGTATTTTGATATCCGGTTTCTGTCCATAAAGTTGATCGTGTTAATTATTCTTGGATCCACATTCTTAGGTTGGTTTGGATGTTATCTATCCTTAAAACAAATACTAAAATAGCCTTTTTTACCGGCTGTATTATCCTTTTAATATCAAGTGCCGGTTTTGCCGTTCAAAAAAAGGTTCTTTATAAAGGGATTGTGAGTTCATTTAAATTGAACATACGAAAAGCACCCTCACGTCATTCTGATGTTCTCATCGTTGCCGGGAAAGGTGAAATACTTAATATATTTCAAAAGCAAGGCGGTATCGGCGGATGGCTGACTGTAGAATATAAAGGAAATATAGGCTATATCAAAAATCGTCCTCAATACATTAAGCTGGTTTCCATTCCCCGGAAAAAACCAAAAAAAAACCAGGTAAAAAAGCCGGTAAAAAAGACAAACAAAGAGCAAAAACAAAAACTCCATGTCAGGATCCAGACTCAGGAGAAAATAGTCGAAACATTTTCTCAAAAAGAAATTGAAATGATCGATGGATTAAATGAAATTGATTATACATTGAATAAAGCCCGTATTAAGGTTCTGGCATTGTCAACAGAAGTGATGCAGTTGGAAGGAAAAATAGAACTGCTTAATCAGGACAGGGAAAAATTATCTACAGAAATTATTCAAAACCGGGAATATGCGGGAAAAAGACTGAGCGCACTCTATAAAATGAATATGATCGGGAGACTGGATACCGCAGGACTGCCAACGTCTATATTTGATTTTTTTCTCCAGCAAAATTCAATGAAACGGATTATTACGTCTGATTTTTATATCCTTGAGAAGCAAAATCTGGATCTTGAAAAGTTTGAAATAGTGGAAATAGAGCTGCAAAAAGAGATTCGGGCAAAAACAGAACTCGAAGCAGAGCTCAATGATCAAATACGGATTAATAAAAAAGAGACTTTAAAAAAAGAATTGATTTTAAGAGAGATTCGTCAAAAAAAGAAATTATCCCTTGCGGTTGTTGAGTCATTAAAACAGGCAGCACTTCAACTGGATAACCAGATCAGCACGATTCAAAAGAGCGGAACATCATCTTTTAGTGATGCTTCTTTTTCAAGTTATCAAGGCCGGCTGGCAACCCCGGTAACCGGTAAAATTATTTCAAAATTCGGTCCTTCACGGACCGGAGATTACAAATCCTTCACTTTTCAAAAAGGAATTGATATAAAGGTGGAAAGGGGTGAACCTGTAAAATCCGTCTTTAAGGGGGAGGTCATGTTTGCCCAATGGCTCAAGGGGTATGGAAATTTGCTGATTATCAATCATGGAGATAGTTACTACACGCTTTATGCCCATGTTGAAGAAATTTTCAAACAAAAAGGAGAAATGGTTGCTACCGGTGAAGTTATTGCAACTGCGGGTGACACAGGATCAATAAAAGGGATGTGTCTGCATTTTGAGGTCAGGCATCATGGTAAACCTGTAAATCCTCTGAAGTGGATAAGAAAAGGAGCGTAAAGGTGAAAGTTAGATCGTATAATATATTTAAATTTTGGTTTTTCCTAGGTATTGCCATCTTTGTCTTTATATCTGTTACAGGGTTTAAAAGTACAGTGCTGGCTAATGATGATACGTATAAGTCATTAAGATTGTTTACCGATGTTTTGGAAGAATTAGAAAAAAATTATGTGGATGATGTTGATAGCGAGGAGTTGATCCACAATGCTATTAAAGGGATGGTAGGAAATCTTGATCCCCATTCAAGCTTTATGCCTCCCGAAGCTTTTGATGAACTCCAGGATGATACTAAGGGAGAATTTTCCGGCATTGGTATTGTGATCACAATGAAAGATGCAATTTTGACAGTGGTATCACCCATAGAAGGGACTCCGGCATATAAAGCCGGTATCCAGGCCGGAGATATCATTATCAAAATTGATGATAAATCAACAAAAGATATGGCCCTTTGGGAGGCCGTCAACATGATGCGGGGTCCCAGGCATAAAACCGTATTGATCACCATTATCCGGGAAGGTGAATCAAAGCCCATTGACTTTGTTCTTAAGCGGGATTTGATTCCCATGGAAAGCGTCAGAAGTGTGATGCTGGAACCGGGATATGGATATCTTCGTATTACCAATTTCAGGATGAGCACCCTTGATGACATCAAAAAACATTTAAAGAAACTGGAGTCAGAAAATAATGGTTTAAAGGGACTTGTTATGGATTTAAGGGATAATCCGGGAGGCCTCTTAGATCAGGCAGTTAAAATATCCGACCTTTTTCTTGATCAGGGAAATATTGTCTCCATTAAAGGAAAGCAGCCGAGAAATACACAGGAGTTTAACGCACACGCGAGTGATGAAGATCGTAAATATCCTATTGTTGTTCTGATCAACGGGGGATCTGCTTCTGCATCTGAAATTGTGGCAGGTGCCCTTCAAGACCATTCAAGGGCATTGATTTTAGGAACCACTTCTTTTGGGAAAGGATCTGTTCAGACGGTCAGACCTTTAAAAGAAGGATTTGGGATTAAATATACCATTGCAAGATATTATACCCCCAATGGAACCTCCATACAGGCCAAGGGCATTGTACCTGACATAGAAGTGGAATATGAAATTCTTGAAGAAAAAGAAAAAAAGACATCTGTATTTGACAGGATGATCAAAGAGAAAGATTTAAAAAACAGCTTAAAACCTGAAAATACAACGCAACCGGAAAAAGTAAAAAAACGATCAAAAAAACACCCAAGACTTCTTGATATTGATCAGCTTCAGCATGACGCACAAATTAAAAGAGCCCTCGATATTTTGATAAGCTATGGAATCTTCAGCAAACTAAATGGCAGCTAAAAAAAAGGTTACACCCAGAAAAAAGGCAGTATCAAGAAGACAGACAAACCGCCGGAAAACTAAAAAGCCAGTTATTTTCAATGAATTTAAAAAAATTCTGGTGGGAATTGCCATCCTCGTTTCGGTATGTCTGACGATTGCAATGATTGCAGATATTTTTCTTCAACCCGGACGGACTCCAAAAAAGCCCCAGATCGTTACAACACCACCCGGAAAAATCAAAATCAAGCCCATACAGGAAGGTATCAGTGAAGAAAAGAGCAAAAAAAAGGTTGCAGGGCTCAAAGAAAAATCAAAGGAAACCATCAAATACGAAGTGTTTGAGGATCTTGACCACAGCACCATAGAAAAGCCGATACCATCTGTAAAAGATCATATGCCCAAAATTGCCGTTATTATTGATGACATCGGGTATGATAAAAAAACAGCAATGGCATTGTCTGCTTTGAATCCGGATATTACATTTTCAGTATTACCTTTTGCACCATTTGGGAAAATAATTTCTGAAAAACTGTATGCCAGGGGGTCTCAACTAATGCTCCATTTACCCATGGAACCGATTCAATATCCTAAAGTTAATCCCGGGCCGGGGGCAATTTTATCCAGTATGCCACCGGATATCCTTTTAGATCAGCTACGAAAAAATATTAAGGATATCCCCCATATTGTCGGGGTAAACAATCATATGGGATCAAAATTGACCGCTCATTCAGACCAGATGAATCAGATTTTTACTATTTTGAAAAAAGAAAATTTATTTTTTATAGACTCAAGGACGACAGCGAAATCTCAGTGTAAAGCTTCGGCAAGGCTGTTAAGGCTAAAATTTGCCCAAAGAGATGTTTTTCTGGATAATTTTCAAAACACCACTTATATCACAGAACAGTTTAAAAAACTGATCAAACGGGCAGAAAAGCATGGATCAGCCATTGGAATCGGTCACCCATACAAAGCCACACTGCAAACGCTTTCAATTGAATTGCCGAAGTTGAAAAATAAGGTGGAAATTGTTCGCGCCAGTGCCCTTACATCCATTCCCGGCTAGCTTTATTTAATGTCTGACCGGTTTCCATACCCCCTTGTCACACCATATTCTTGAAAAAGGTTTGCCTGGCCCCAGCACTTTTTGGGAAAGATTTGACGTATCAATTTCAACGTCTGAATGCCGCATGGGATCCCATGGCTCGATAATCACGGGTCCATCAGGAGATGGAACAAGCTTTGGGAAAATGGACTCACCCCAGGAACGGGTTTTAATTTCATGTTTAAGTTCTTTAAAGCTGTTGAATTTTAACAATTGGGTCATCGTCACAACAGCGGGCGGACTTAAAGGAGTTTCGGCCGTAAGATTTTGTTCAAGAGCATTTTGAGGGGTAATCCAGATGCCGTGTTTGGTTTCGATATCATCGGGTACACAGGTTTGATTGTCAGGCATGAGAACAATAAAAAACCGGGTGTCATACCTTTTTTTCATTAATTCGGGTGCAATCCAGTGGGACCATCGACCAAGGCTTGAGAGAGACAACACCCAGTTTTCATTCCTCACCTTTTTTTTAAACCAGGATACTGGAAGATCCTTGTTTAATCGATAGGAACAGATATCATCAATATCTTTTTTTGTTTTTTTTTCTTCGGATGCAATAAAGACAACGGCTTCCTCAAGCGTTTCCCTTATGGCTGCAATACTGAATCCAAGGGCATCTTCATTTGAAAATGCAGCGCCGCCCAACTGCCTTGCAATTTGATCCTGAGAGGTGTCAACATGGGGCCCCCAGGAATCAAATCCCGAATCTTCCGGGTCCACAGCACCACCGGGAAAGACATATAAACCACCCATGAATCCGGATTTTGTGCTTCGTCTTAAAAGATAGACTTCAAATGCTTTGTTTTTTTCTCTTATAAGGATTACCGTGGAAGCCTGCCTTAATGGCAGGGGAACAAATTTCTTATCTGTCATATCATTTCCTGTTCACTTTTATGTTTAAAATCGGAAAAGTATATCGGTCTATATCGTCAGGTGTCAATGGTTAACTAAGGATTTGCGACTCTATTCTTGACTTAATGAATAAGGTTGAATACAAAAAGGCACGGACAATTTAAAAAAATACCCGTTTTTATTCAAGAAAGAAAAAAGAGAAATGTTTTATAGATATTGTTTGATTTTATTCGGCAGGACAAAGGCATAAATGAAACAGACGGATATTCAAGAGTTAATCAGTGCAAGATTACTATCATCTTCAAAATCCATAACGGAAAATGAAGCAAAAAAAATATTTAAATTGTTCCATATCCCGGTTGTGGAAGAAAAAAAAGAAACAAATATAAATCGGGTTTTGGATGCATGCGGGAAAATCGGATTTCCTGTGGTGTTGAAAGGTATGGGACAAAATATTTTACATAAGACCGAATCAGGAC
>QMMT01000039.1 GCA_003647385.1 Deltaproteobacteria bacterium | reverse complement strand
TGTCTTTATCCGACTCTTCAAGTGCAAGCTCTAAAAGAACATCTGCATCTTCAATTTCTTTGTAAATGTTTTCCCAGGTTTCCAAAAGATTTGAGAGAAAGGTTCTCTCTTTTAAAAGACCGGTGGCTTTGTCTGAATTGTTCCAGAAATTTTCTTTGGAAATGATATGCTCAAGTTCGCGGAGACGGTTTTGTTTTACAGGAAGGTCAAAGATACTCCTTGAGCTTGTCTGCTTTGGTATATATGGCTTGGATATCTTGTTTTAATTCTATACTCATTTTGATTTCTCCTAAACGTTTCTCAAAACTTTTTTCTGACACCTTTTAACATGAAAACCATACAGATTGCAAATAGGCAGCTTATGGCAAAGACATCCCCATAGCGGGTATAAAAACTGATCTGCTTTAAGGCAGGCAGTTGTCGTGTAATCGCCATGTCTGTGAACAGAGGTGTTGTATCAAGTATTTCCCCCTTGGGATCAATAAAGCCTGAAATTCCGGTATTTGCCGCCCTTGCGATTGCTCTGCGATTTTCAACGGCCCGGAATACCGCAATGGAAAAATGCTGCATCGCTGCAGATGTATGTCCGAACCAGGCATCATTGGTAATGGTGGTAAGGATATCCGCCCCATTTTTTACAAATTTAGATGCAATGGAAGGAAACAAAATTTCAAAGCAGATGAGTACGCCTGTTTTGTGTGTGACCTTTAGGTTATGATCATTGAATTTAAGGGGTATAAATGTTTTGTCGCCCATGGAAAAATTGCCTGCCTGGGCTGTGAGTTTTCCTAAAAATGTCAGATAGTTTCCTAAAGGAACATATTCTCCGAAAGGCACAAGATGGGTCTTGTCGTAGGTACCTGTAACAATAGAAAATTGATTCAGCATGTAGGCTCGATTGTAAAATTTTACTTTGTTTTCATCAGACGAAAATGCAGGGCTTCCAATGAGAAAATTGGTTTTTGCTGACCGGATATACTGATCCACCCGGTCCGATAGTGGCTTGTCAAGTCCGTAATAAAAGGGCAGAGCCGTTTCCGGCCATATCACAAGATCTGCCGTTTTTGATTCAGCATGGGAAAGACGGATATATTTTCTAATCGTTTTGGCCTTAAAGTCTTCACTCCATTTTAAATTCTGTTTAATATTACCCTGAACAACGGTAATGGCTGTTTTTTGTGCGGTTTCAATTTGAGAATCAATGGTAATGATTTTTTTATTGCCATAGAACCCTGCTCCTGCGACCAGGATGAGCGTATAGACAACAGGTATAAGCGTTTTTTTTTGCTGCCTGTTTTTAAAGGATGTCCAGATGGAAGCCAGAAGATAGTTAACGAGGATAATGAGAAAGGATACGCCATAAACTCCCGAAAAATCAGCAATCTGGATTAAGAATAGGTTTTCATACTGGCTGTATCCCAGAGCGCCCCATGAAAAGCCTGTGAATGCATAGGTTCTGATATACTCAAGGCTGACCCAGAGACAGGATACCAATAGTGGTGCAACCCATGATTTCGGATCGATCATCTTTAAAAAAAAAGCAAAAATCGCCGCGTACAGGGCAAGATAGAAACAGAAAAGAATGAGTGTTGAAATGGCAAGAACCAGATGAAGCCCACCATATACATGTACGGTGGGGACAATCCAGTAAATAAGGGTTGAAAAATGGAAAAATCCTGCTATAAAACCATAGTAAAAAGACTCTTTAGATGTTAGTGGCCTGATGGAAACAAAAAAGGGAACAAGGGCAAAAAAAGCAAGATAAAAGAGCCCTGTTTCAGGAAAAGAAAGGGTTAAAAGAAGGCCGCTTATCAGTGCTGAAAAATATTTGGTTGAAAAGTATCTGAGCAGCAAGAGTTTGATTTTTTGATCCATCTTAATTTTCTTGTCTTATATTATTGAAAAAAGTTTGCTATACTTAGCAGCTAGTCGAGAAGCAGTCAAATTTTGTAACCGGCAACAGGTAATTTTTATGGAACCTAAGTATAACCGCGTAGAAGAATATATTAAAGACGATTCAACCCATGATGAGCCGTTTGCTGTAACAGAGCAGGACCTGACTCTCCAGGAAATGAGAGCCATGCTGGAATCTTCTCCTGCTGGGATAGGAATTGTAAAAAATAGAGTGCTTGGCTGGACCAATGATATTTTATGTTCGATGCTTGGGTATGAATCCAATTCTTTAAAAGGAAAGGACACAAGAATTTTTTATGCAGATCAGAAAGAGTACGACAGGGTCGGAGTTGATCTGTATTCCAAATTGGATAAATGTAACATTGGCCTTGTTGAAACAAAGCTGGTAAAAAAAGACGGTTCAATGTTTGATTGCAGGATTAGAGCTTCAAGACTCAATAAACAAGATCTATCAAAGGGGATAATTTTTGTTATTACCGATATTTCAGAGCTGAAACTGCTTCAGATTCAGCTTCATCAGGCTCAGAAGATGGAAGCCATTGGCGTGTTGGCCGGCGGAATTTCCCATGATTTTAATAATATTTTAATGGGCGTTCAGGGACATTTGTCATTAATGCAGATTGATGTATCCAATACTGAGAAAGTAACGGCCCATGCCAAGCATATCCGCCGACTTGTAAAAACTGCTGCAGAACTGACGGGTCGGTTGCTTGGATTTGCAAGGGGCGGGAAATATCAAATTTCAGTATTAAACGTAAATGAACTGCTTGCTATGTCGTTGACTATTTTTAATCCCACACGAAAAGATATTATCGTTCATGAAACGTATGAAGAAAAGCCTCATCCGGTCGATGCCGACCAGTCCCAGCTCGAGCAGATATTTTTAAATTTGCTGATCAACGCTTCCCAGGCCTTGCCGGAACATGGTGATATTTTTGTGACCACCCGGAATATAGTTATCAAAGAAGATCATGATTATCTCTTTGAGATACATCCCGGTAAATATATTAAGGTGACCATAAAAGATACGGGTATCGGTATGGATCTGGAAACTCAGGATAAGATTTTTGATCCGTTTTTTTCGACAAAAGGAATTGGTGATAAAAAAGGTCGAGGTCTTGGGTTGTCAACGGTTTACGGTATTGTAAAAAATCATGGCGGGTTCATTCTGGTTGACAGTGAAAAAGGAAAAGGGGCAAGTTTTCATATCTGTTTGCCGGCATCCAAGAATATCCAGGTAAAAGAGATAAAAGAAGAATCCCCATCTTTTGAGCAGATGCAAAAAGGATCGGAAACTGTTCTGTTGGTGGATGATGAGGAAGACATTATTAATGTGGGTAAGAATTTCTTAGAAAAACTTGGGTATAAACCCATGATTGCAAGAAATGGCCTGGAGGCGGTTGAGATATTCAGGCTTTACAAAGATGATATTTCACTAATCGTGCTGGATTTAATCATGCCGAAAATGAACGGAAAACAGGCGTTTGCAGAAATAAAAAATATCCAGGAAGATGCAAAAATACTGATATCTACCGGGTATGCAGTGGATGAAAAAATAGAAGGGTTTTTAAACAAAGGCTGCCATGGATTTATTCAAAAACCATTTTCTATGAATACATTTGCAAGAACCCTCCGACAGATCCTGGATTAACTCCCTGGGAAAAATTATCTGGTATAGAAAATGCATCAACTATTCACAAGAATTTATCTCAATATGTTTTATTGTTTGAGGGGATTTCTAGAATTTTGTGAATTGGTATTTTAATACAGCTTTACAATATTTGACTCAAATGGTATTTTAATTAGATTGATCAGATGATCGATTTAACGGCATCATCAGGAGTTTTATATGAAACATATAGAAATTCGGTTTGGAGACAACCTTGAAACACATGCAACTGAAGAAAAATCTTTTGAAGAGATGTTTCAATCTGTCAATCCCATGTTCTGTTTTTCAAAACGCATCTGGAAACCCCAGATGGATATATTTGAAACAAGAAATGAGATTATGATCCAGTCTGAGATTGCAGGTGTAAGAAAAGAAGATATCATTATTGAAGTGAGTAACAAAGCTGTCAAGATTTCAGGAAGCAGAAAATGTAATTACCCTGATCGAACAGCCACATACAGACTTGCTGAAATACAATTTGGACAGTTTGAGCGGATCCTGTATCTGCCGAGTGTTATTGATGTTGAAAAAGTATCCGCTACATTTTCAAATGGATTTTTAGAACTGACTTTGGGAAAGTTGTTCAGCAGAAATATTAAGAGCAAACGAAATATTTCCATAGATTTCATTTAAGCCGTAGATTCCAAAAGGAACCAGACAAAAATGGATGATCTTAAGTCTTCCTCACGTAATATAACTTCAGATAATATTCCGGACATTATACCCATTCTTCCCATTGTTGACACCAATCTTTTCCCGAAAATGGTGCTGCCGCTGGTATTGATACAACATGAAGCCGTCGAGTTAATTGATGAAGCCATGGCCGGGAATCGAATGCTGGGACTGCTTTTGTCCAGAAGATCAGATATTAATTCCAAACATACGGCAGATGATCTTCATCGAATTGGTACGGTTGCCATTATATTAAAGATGTCTAAAATGGAAGATGACAAAGCCCAGCTTTTAATACAGGGATTAAATCGATTCAGGGCTATAGAGTTTTTGCAGGACAAAAAATATATGCAGGCCAAAATTGATGTGATGGAAAGCAAAAATGCCGACCGGAATAAAGAAAACAGAGCATTGATGGCCAATATTGTTGAACAGTATGAAAAAATTGTGGATCTGTCTCCCGGACTTCCTTCAGAAATGGGTCATATGATCAAATCATTGCAGGAACCCAATGTGCTGGCAGATATGGTGGCTTCCACCATCAATGCACCTGTCAATGAGAAGCAGAAAGTGATAGAACTTGTAGATGTCAATAAACGGTTGAAAAAAGTGACCCGGCTGGTCAATGATCAATTGGAGATCCTTGAAATGGGTTCCAAGATTCAAAGTCAGGTAAAAGAAGATATGGATAAGCAGCAGCGTGAATACTATCTTCGCCAGCAGCTCAAAGCAATCAAAGAGGAATTGGGTGAAACAGAAGATGAAAGTCTTGAAATAAAAGAATACCAGGCTAAAATCAAAAAAAAGGGGTTGTCACAAGAGGCGAAAAAAGAAGCTCAAAGAGAGATACAGCGTCTTTCCAGAATGCACCCGTCATCTTCTGAATATGTGGTGGCTTCAACCTATCTTGACTGGCTGACATCTTTACCCTGGAATGAGAGTTCCAAAGACAAGCTTGATATAAAAGCTGCAAGAAAAATACTGAACAACGATCATTATGGCCTTGAAAAGCCCAAAAAAAGAATTCTTGAATATCTGGCTGTTCGAAAATTGAAAAAGGACTCAAAAGGTCCGATTCTCTGCTTTTCAGGCCCTCCGGGAACCGGAAAAACCTCTCTTGGCAGATCCATTGCCAAGGCGTTGGGCCGCAAGTTTGTCAGAATTGCCCTGGGCGGGGTCGTGATGAAGCTGAAATCAGGGGCCATCGAAGGACTTATGTGGGAGCACTGCCGGGAAGAATTATTCAGCAGTTGAGAAAAGCCGGTACAAAAAATCCCATATTTATGCTCGATGAAATAGACAAGGTGGGTTCCTCCTATCATGGAGACCCTTCTTCCGCCCTCCTGGAAGTCCTGGACCCGGAGCAGAATTTTTCGTTTTCAGATAACTACCTGGATGTCTCCTTTGATCTTTCCGATGTGATGTTTTTAACCACAGCTAATGTACTTCATACTATTCCGGCCCCTTTAAGAGACAGAATGGAGGTTCTGGAGTTAAGCGGATATACTGAGGAAGAAAAATTAAAAATTGCCACACGGTATCTGATTCCCCGGCAGAGGGAAGCCAACGGTCTTAATGCAACCCAGATTAAAATCACGACCGGTGCTGTTAAAAAGATTATTTCAGGATATACAAGGGAATCGGGATTAAGAAATTTGGAAAGAGAGATCGGATCAGTGTGCAGGGGCGTTGCAAGTAATATTGCAGAAGAAAAAGCCAAAAATCTTGTTGTGGGGCAGAAAGATCTTCACGCCTATCTCGGGCCGGCATCCAATATGCCGGATCTGGCCTTGAGAGTAGAGAATCCAGGGGTTGTTGTGGGGCTTGCCTGGACACCCTATGGTGGAGAGATCCTTTTTTTAGAGGCGGTGGCCATGAAGGGCGGGAAAGGACTGACCTTAACAGGACAGCTTGGGGATGTCATGAAAGAATCTGCCACTACAGCCTTAAGTTTTATCCGGGCCAATGCAAAAAAATTAAAAATAGATGAATCCTTTTTCAGCGATCATGATCTCCATATCCATGTGCCTGAAGGATCTATCCCAAAGGATGGTCCCTCTGCCGGTGTAGGCATGTTGACCTGCCTTGTTTCCTTGATGACGGGACGGCGTGTAAAAAGACGGCTGGCCATGAGTGGCGAGATTACACTTAGAGGAGAGATCCTGCCGGTGGGCGGGATCAAGGAAAAGGTCATTGCGGCACACAGGGCCGGAATCAAAACAATTATTCTACCGCTATGGAATCAAAAAGATATGGAGGATGTACCCGACTATATAAAAGATTCCATTGATTTTCACTTTGTGGGCAAGATGAAAGATGTATTAGAATTAGCGCTTAACTGATAATGCTATGTATTGCGGAGACTTCTTTTTGAAACTCAAACCAGTGATCCTGATATTGTTCATACTTATTTTCTTTGGATGTTCTGCCACCCTTGATTCGTCGTATGATCCAATTCATATTCCTTCGTCTGAATCATCAACCTATAAAACAGGCACGCAGTCATCCGGCAGTCAGAAAAAAGTTGGAACCCAGAAACCCTATAGAGTAAAAGGGGTTAAATATACCCCGATTGCCAGTGCCAGCGGATTTGTCCAGAAAGGGCTTGCATCCTGGTACGGCAGAAAATTTCATGGCAGAAAAACCTCCAATGGTGAGACGTACAATATGTATGCCATGACTGCTGCTCACAAAACACTGCCCATGAATACCTGGGTCAGTGTGCATAACCTTGAAAACAACCGGAAAATTGTGGTGAGGGTCAATGATCGGGGACCCTTTGTATATGGAAGGATTATAGACCTTTCTTACACCGGGGCAAAACGGATCGGGATTGTGGGTCCCGGGACCACAAAAGTAAGGATAACCGCTCTTGGAAGGGCGACATCATATTCCAAGAAAACAAAAGATCCTATCACTTTTAAACCCATTGATTACTGGAAAGGAAATTTTACGGTCCAGGTGGGGGCATTTAAGGTTAAATCCAATGCAGAAAAATATCGATATAAATTATCAAAAAGCTATCAAAATGCTCACTTCGTTACCTTTACAGATGACCGGGGAACGTTTTTCCGGGTGAGAATCGGCAGGTTTACCAATTTAAAGGATGCCATAAGGTTCAGTGAAAAAATTATGACACAGGGATTTGACAGAGCTTTTGCAGTTGCAGAATAAAGAAAAAAAATCATGAAATATACTGTTTTTCTGGATCGGGACGGCGTTATTAACAAGGACTCTTCCGACTATATAAAAAATGAATCAGAGTTTGAATTTATTCCAAAAAGCCCTGAGGCAATCGCCCTTCTCACCAAAAATGATTTTCAGGTCATTGTGATCACCAACCAGTCTTTAATCGGCAGAAAGATGGCAAGTCAAAAAACACTGGATGCCATTTTTAGAAAAATGAAAAAGGGGGTAAGAAAGGCGGGGGGAGATATCAAAGATATTTTCTTTTGTCCGCACACCCCGGAAGAAAATTGTTCCTGTAGAAAACCAAAACCGGGCTTGATCCTTGAGGCACAAAAAAAATATCATATTGATCTGTCTTACTCCTGCATGGTGGGAGACAGTGCCAAAGATATAGAATGTGCGCTTCATGCCGGGTGTTTAAAAACAATTCTTGTCAAAACCGGGAATGGATCAAAGACTGCGCAAGAGCTTTCCCAAAAAGGAATCACACCTGATTTTATCGGCTCAGATCTTTATGAAGCAGCTTGTTGGATCATCAACAGCATGAAAGATTAAATGATCACCATCAAAGGCATTTTAGAGCGGATCACCTATCAAAATCCGGACAACCATTATACCATTGCAAAACTTCGGATCGCTAAAATCAGTGATCCTGTTACCACTGTGGGCCATCTTGCCGGAGTGTTTGAAGGTGAAAGCCTTGAGATATCAGGGAAATGGACCACCCATCCCAAATATGGAGACCAGTTTAAGATAGAAGTTTACAAGGTTATTTTGCCTGCCAGTGTCTCAGGTATCCGCAAATATATAGGGTCGGGTATGATAAAGGGCATCGGTAAATCACTGGCCGATAAAATAGTGGATCATTTTAAGGAAAGAACCCTGGATATTATTGAAAATGAACCGGATAAGTTAAAGAAGATTCATGGCATCGGAGAGGCAAAGAAAAAACTCATTGAGCAGGCATGGAACAAACACCATGCCGTCAGGCGGGTCATGCAGTTTCTCCAGGAAAAGGCTGTGGGTGTGTATCATGCCAGTACTATTCTTCAAACCTATGGGTCAGGGGCCATGAATATTCTGGAGGATGATCCTTATGCCATTGCAAAGGATATTCCACAGATAGGGTTTGCCATAGCGGATATGATTGCTTTGAAAGCAGGGGGCAGACAAGATGACGAAAGCCGTCTCCAGGCATGTCTGATTCACAGCCTGTTAATGTTTGAACAGGAGGGGCATGTCTATGGATTAAAAAAAAAATTGTTTAAATTATGCTCAAAAACATCGGGCGTGGAGCCAGAATTGTTTGAGCAGGCGTTAGAAGCATTGATTGATTCGGATGAAGTAAGAGCCCAAACGGATGAAGAGGATATAAAAATTTACCTGTCAAGACTTTACAAGGCAGAATTTGGTATTGCATCAAGGATGAAAGCTATTTTATCCATGCCTGCTATATCTCATCAAATCCGCAAAGATCAAATTCTTGAAGAGGTGCTCACAAAACTTGCCATAAAATTATCCCCGGAGCAATTGAGTGTTGTCAATAATGTGCTGCATGAAAAAATTGTGGTGATCACAGGGGGACCCGGAACCGGAAAAACAACTCTGATACGGGCATTGTGTGAAGTCTTTAAAATGAAGAATCTAAAGGTGGTTTTGAGTGCTCCCACAGGAAGGGCGGCCCGCCGCCTTTCAGAAGTAACAGGAAAAAAGGCCTTTACCCTGCACAAGCTCTTGGGGTTTGACTATGAAAACCAGACATTTGATAGAAATTTTGCCAATCCCCTTGAGTTGGATGTGTTTGTTGTGGATGAAGCCTCAATGGTGGATACCATTCTCATGTACCGGCTCATCGATGCTATGCCGGTAAGTGCAAGCCTGATTATTGTAGGGGATACATTCCAGCTTCCTTCTGTGGGCCCCGGTAACGTATTATCTGATATTATTGAATCTGACCGTGTAAAGGTTTTTTCTTTGACAACGATATTCCGGCAGGCCAAACAAAGTCCTATTATCATGTATGCTCACAAAATTCGGAACGGAGAGATGCCTGATTTTCAAAAAACTAACTCTGATGAATTGTCAGAGTTTTATTTTATTGAGAATCAAAGGCCTGAAAAAGTGGTGGAAACCATCCTTGAGCTTTGTTCAAAACGGGTGCCCGAGGCATTTCCTCACATTAATGAAATACAGGTTTTAACTCCCATGCATCGAGGGGAGGCCGGTACCATCAATTTGAACCAGCAGCTTCAAAAGGTATTAAATCAATCCAAGGGCGGCATTGAGGCAGGGAGCTTCATGTTTAAACCTAAAGATAAAGTTATGCACTTAAAAAACAATTATGAAAAAGATGTGTTTAACGGGGATATTGGCATCGTTCAAGACGTCATTAAATCTGAAAACCGTGTTCTGGTGGATTATGACGGGCGTATTGTTGAATATGACATCCTGGAGCTGGATGAACTCACTCTCGCATATACCATATCTGTCCACAAATCCCAGGGAAGCGAGTATGCGGCTGTCATTATTGCGCTGACAACCGCCCATTTCCCTTTATTGCAAAGAAATCTTTTATACACGGCCATGACCCGGGGCAAAAACCTGGTGATCATTGTGGGATCATCAAATGCCCTTAAAATAGCATTGAATAATAATAAAACTTCTTTACGCCTCTCAGGTC
>QMMT01000038.1 GCA_003647385.1 Deltaproteobacteria bacterium | reverse complement strand
CTTGAAAAAGAAATTTATTCTCTTGCCGGTGAAGAATTTAATATCAATTCTTCCCAGCAGTTAGGGGTGATCCTTTTTGAAAAACTACACTTAAAAGTTATTAAAAAAACAAAAAAGAAAACCGGCTATTCAACAGATGTAGAAGTCCTTACCAAGCTTGCCCACGACCATGAGCTGCCTGAAAAACTCTTAAGATACAGAACCCTTGGCAAACTCAAATCAACCTATGTCGATGCTTTGCAAAAGCTGACAAATATTGAGACCGGCAGAATCCACACCTCATTTAACCAGACCATCACCGTGACAGGCCGGTTAAGCAGTTCCAAGCCCAACCTTCAAAATATTCCCATCCGGAAAAAAGAAGGGAAAAAAATAAGGAAAGCCTTTATCCCTAAAGAGGGACACACCCTTATTTCAGCAGACTATTCCCAGATTGAACTTCGAATCCTGGCCCATTGTGCCGAAGATGAAATTCTTATTGAAGCCTTTAATGAGGGAGAAGATATTCATAAAAGGACTGCCCTGGAAGTCTTCCAGGTTTTACCTCAATTTGTCACCGATGATTTAAGAAGCCAGGCCAAAACCATTAATTTCGGTATTGTATACGGGATGAGCGGATTCAGACTGGCCAACGACCTTGGCATCAGCCGTAAAATGGCCACAGCTTATATTGACAATTATTTCAAGCGATATTCCGGCGTAAAAAAATTTATTGATGACACCATAGAAGAGACGAAGAAATCCGGTGTAGTTTATACTATCTTTGGCAGGAAGCGGCGCCTGGATGATATCAATTCTTCCAATGCCAATATTCGAAATTTCGCCCAGAGAGCAGCCGTCAACACCCCCATACAGGGTAGTGCTGCTGATTTAATCAAACTGGCTATGATAAAAATGGAAGCCGCCTTGCAAAAAAACAATATGGCTTCAAAAATGCTCCTGTCTGTCCATGATGAAATCATATTTGAAACCCCGTTTGAGGAAAAAGACCAATTGATTGATCTGGCAAAAAACGTTATGGAAAATGTTCATCCCTTAAAAGTTCCATTGGTTGTTAATTTTGGCACCGGTGAAAACTGGGCCCAGGCGCATTAACTAAAAACTAATCTTGTTCTCGCTGCTTCTGAATGGAATCGAACAAGGTGGCATTTTCAATGGCAATGGCAGCCTGGTGAGAAAAAATGCTTAATAACAAAGCATCATCCTCTGAGAAACAGGCTTTTTTATTCTTATTGATTACCTCTAATACGCCAATAAGTTTTCGTTTGGATCTCATGGGAACACAAAGCAGCGATTTTGTTTCAACACCGGTTATATCATCAATCTGTGAATAAAATCGGGGATCTTTATTCGCATTCTCTAACAAAACATATTGTTGATGTTTTGCAACCCAGCCAGCCACACCAGTTTCCGGAGGAATTCTGATATCTTTTAATTCATCAGCGTTAGGGCCGGTGGGGATACTGAATACCAGTTCCCCGGTTTTATCATCCAGAAGCATCAAAGTACTTGCCATGGCGTCTGTCACGATATTTGCATACTTCATAATCAGAGACAGGACATCTACTAAGTCAACAGTAGAATTGATAATGAATCCTATCTGGATCACAAGAGCGAGCTTTTCACTGCTCAAAAGACGCAACTCTCTCACCTGTCTGTTCTGCATCGCAAGAACAGGTTCAAGCAGGTCTTTTGTAATAATTCCTTTTTCCAGCAAGACTTGTCCAAGCAGGGGAATATCCTTTGCTTCTTCTCTGCTCTTTGTGACCAGTTCCACCCGATTAATGTCTGTTTCAGACATAGAATCAGATACAAATCCTTTTTGAAACTGTAGAGCCTCTTCCAGTTGTTTTCCTGAAATGATTCCCATACTCTTAAGAAGGTCACCCAGAAGATGTGAATTAATATTCATAACAAAACCTTTATTATTTCAATACGTTTTTAACAAAATTCAAGATACTATAAATAACGCTCCAAAACAAATCAAATTTTAAAGAATTATTGATGCGCTCCCGATATCGTGTACTCTTGTTGAGCTTGGATAATCAAGTCAAAAATATTATAACTAAAAACAGGTGCTTTTGAATCTTCTCACGATCACCCCGGCACCCTGGGTGTATTACCTTTAAACTTGACTTTATGCTGTATTTGCGGCAATAAACGACCTATATCATATGATGGAGGCTGCAAATAAATCATGAACACAAAACGGATCGGACTCGTCATAAAGAATGATGAAAAGGCCCAAAAAAAAGCCCGGGAACTTGAAAAAAGACTGGGAGACCAATGTGTTGTCATAGATGTCCGAAATTCAAAGAATAAAGACATTCCCGATGATCTTTTGTGCATGATTGTTCTGGGTGGAGACGGTACTTTTTTAAGTGCTGCACGATTCATAGAAAACCTTAAAATTCCTTTGATGGGTGTCAAATTTGGTGAAGTCGGTTTTTTAGCTGAAACCACTGAAGACAATCTAAATAAAGCCATAACCTTGATGCTTGAAGGAAAATACACAATTCAAAAAAGAACCCGCCTGGACATTAAAGTTGTCCGTGGCAATGAACAGATTATTGATGTGGATGTCTTAAATGATGCTGTAATTAATAAATCAGCCCTGTCCAGACTTGCTTCATGCGCGGTATATCTTGACTCAACCTATTTGACAACTTACAGGGCAGACGGCCTGATTGTCGCCACCCCCACCGGATCAACCGCTTATTCCCTGGCAGCCGGCGGACCTGTGGTATATCCTGCTGTTCCTTCTATTATCCTGACCCCGATCTGCCCGTTTACATTAACGAACAGGCCCTTGATCATACCCGACTCAACCCGGATTGAAATCCGGCTGGAAGGCAGTCCTGAAGACATAATCCTCACCCTTGACGGCCAGGAGGGATTTGAAATGGACCCTAAAGATAAAATTTTTATTAAAAAAAGCAGAAATGATATAAAAATGATATCTTTTGAGGACCAGTCCTATTTTAAAGTTCTAAAAACCCGTCTTAAATGGAGCGGCGGGAGAAGTTAATTTGGCACTCTATTTAATAGTGTTTATCGGCATACTCTACCCATCCGCCTGTCTGAATAAGGCTCCTGTCAAATTCTGAAATTTGAAAGTCTATTTTTTGGGTTTGTTCTTTTGATTGAATTATCATCTCAGAGGCTTTTATATCCACTGAAATTTGAGTGCCGTTCTTTTTAAATTCATTAAAAACAGTATTAATCCGGTCCTGGGAAAGCTCGATGGCAAGCATGCCGCAATTGAACATGTTCTGCCTGAAAATCCTTGCAAAACTTGACGCAATCACAACATTAATATTATTTTCTTCCAGGGCCCATGGTGCATGTTCTCTTGATGATCCGCATCCGAAATTCTCTCGCGTAACAATCACAGTCTTCCCCTTAATATCGGTTTTGGGATCAAACCCTTCAAGAGTTAAATCTTCAAGCAAATGCGGTTTTAAGGCTGCCTTTTCGATTTCAGTAAGGTATTTGGCCGGAATAATTTCATCTGTATTAATATCCGAACGATCCAGAAACAAGACGTTTCCTTTAAATTCTTTCATGATACGCTTTCCCTTATTCACAAAAAAGATTGGAGTTTGAAATTTCACCTTTAATCGCACTGGCTGCCGCTGTTGCAGGACTCATCAAATGAACCATACCGCCTTTGCCCATGCGGCCGTTGAAATTTCTATTGGTTGTGGCAGCCGCCACTTCACCCCTTGCCAGCACACCATTGCTCATGCCAAGGCAGGCACCGCAGGTTGGATTTGTCACACAGAAACCTGCATCCATGAAAATTTTAAGAATACCCTGTTCCATGGTTTGTGAAAATATTCTGGGTGTGGCAGGAGATACAATTGCCCGGACATCGGAGGCGATGGTATGGCCTTCAAGAACTTTAGCGGCAATTTTCAGGTCTTCAAACCGTCCGTTGGTGCATGATCCGATATAGACCTGATCAATCTTTGTTCCCTTCATCTGGGATACGGGTTTTACATTATCCGGCTTATATCCAAAGGTGGTTAATGGCGATAAATTACTCACATCTATTGTTTTTTGTTTGGCATACACTGCATCATCATCAGATTTAAACCGGGTAAATGTTTCCAGTGCTTCCTGTCTGCTTGAATAATCATCTTTGATAAACTCCCAGAGGTATTCAACCGTTGTCATATCAGGGAGACATATCCCGCTGGTTGCCCCGGCTTCCACCGCCATGTTGGAAAGGGTCATCCGCTCATCCATGGTCATTTCATCCACAATATTTCCCCTGAACTCAATAACCATATTGGTGGCACCGTTGACGGTTAATTCTTTGATGACCGCAAGAATAATATCTTTGGCATATACGCCTTGAGGCAGTGTTCCAACGATCTCAATCTTATAGGTTTGAGGGGTTTTAAAGGTGCAGACCCCTTTTAAGATACCGACTTCCAGATCTGTTGTGCCGACACCGGCGGCAAAAGCCCCAAATGCCCCGTGTGTGCAGGTATGAGAATCTCCCATAATTATGGTGAACCCTGGGATTACAAATCCCTTCTCAGGAAATATGGCATGACAGACGCCGTTATGACCAATATCAAAAAAATCATTAATGCCATGTCGTTTAGCCCAATCCCGCAGGATTTTCCCCTGCAGGGCTGTTTTAGAATCCTTGGCCGGGGTCACATGATCAATAACGGCTTTAATTTTTTCAGGATCAAACACCCGATCCTTACCCCTTGCTACAAGATCCTGGATCGCTGTCGGGGTTGTGATTTCATGGCAGAACACCCTGTCCAGTTTTAATACACTGACATCACCAAAGGGCTCATCTACTAAATGGGTTTCAAAAATTTTTTCTGCAATGGTTTTTCCCATTATTCTCTCCAAATCTTATGATATTTTATCGCCAAAATAATCTTCTCCATCTGCTGGAGTCACCACCCAGTATGCCTGAAAAATCTTATCAGATGAATTTCGAATCGTATGAGGGATTTCTGAAAAAAAGGAGACCGAATCCCCCTTATGAATTACATGGGTCTCTTCACCATAAACAAGGGTGGCAGATCCTTTTACAACAATGCCTAGTTCACGCCCAAGGTGTCCGTCATTTTCATCACCTCTCAGCTGACCCGGTGCCAGTTCCAGAAAAAAGGCATTAAAGGAGTAGTTCCCTTTTGCCTGACTGTCACCGCAGAGTTTTTCATATTTAAAACCTTTTCTATGATAAATCTTTCGATCATTTCTTCTGATAATCTCAACCCGGGAATTGGTCTCATAGTCTTTAAAAAATTTATTCGGCGGGATACCATAACTTTCTAAAATCTGTAACAAGGTATCCAGAGACGGCGATATCCTGTTTCTTTCTATTTGTGATAATAAACTGGAACTGATTTTCGCCTTTGCGGCAACTTCCTTAATCGTCAGATGTCTTGCGCTTCTAATGGCCCTGAGAAGTGCACCGAGTTTTGCTTTCATGGACCCACCATTTATTTAAGTATTATTAATTAAAGTTTAATAATACTTAAATAAATTTTAATGTCAATCTCTTTTTATGTCATGACGCATTAAGGTGGAAGGTTCAGCAATTAAATTTCAACTTCCCCTGGGACTGATATTCAGATAACAGCCGGTCTACTTTGGCATAATTTTTAACCTCAATTTCAATGGTATGAATAATTTTATCTGTATAGACCGTATCTTTAATTATGAAAAAGTATTCTTTTATCTGACTGAGCAGGATATCATTGAACCCATAGGAGACCTCAAGAACCAGACTGACAGTCTGAACCAGTTTTTTAAGCTTTTTTAGATTAATGGTGTTTTCCACAGATGTGGAATAGGCATCAATCAACCCTCTGACACCAAGCTTAACACCACCGAAATGCCGGGTCACAACAGCTGCGATATTACTCATGTGATAGCTTTGCAGTTTATTGAGCATGGGTTTTCCGGCCGTTCCGGAAGGCTCGCCTGCATCCGAACAATGAAAAATATCCCCTTTCTCTCCCAGGATATAGGCCCAGCAGTTATGGGTGGCAGTTTTATTCTCCTTTGAAATCCGGGAAATAAAGGTTTTTGCTTTTTCAATAGACGTCACATATTCCAGGGTGCAGATAAAAACAGATCGTTTAATTTTTATCTTTGTTGAGCGGTGATGATCAATTGAATAAAAATAATTTTTATCCATAATTTTGCCATAGTCCCGAATTTAATATATCATAGTGTCTTCTTTCTCTGCATATAGTATATATTCGCTGGAAAGAAAAGCATTGCCGTACCTGAAACAATAAAGGACATGCCATGAAGACTGACAGGCAGCGCGTCATTGAAACAACTGATTTTTTAAAACAACATATCATTAATCCGCCCTCTATCGGCGTTTTAACCGGTACCGGGCTTTCCGATACCCTTGATGACCTTGATGTGTTAAGCCGGTTTGACTATTCACAACTTCCCAATTTTCCTGTATCCACGGTTGAAAGCCATAAAGGCAGAATGATTTATGGTTCCATAGCAGACCGGCATATCCTGATGATGCAGGGCAGATTCCATCTTTATGAGGGCTATTCACCGGCCCAGGTCACTTTCCCGGTAAGGGTCATGCAGGAACTGGGTGTTAAAATATTGATTCTAAGCAATGCCGCAGGCGGTATCAATCTAAAATTTTCCTGTGGTGATATAATGATCATCAACGATCACATCAATCTTACCGGGAAAAACCCTTTAACCGGCTCAAATGATGATTCCTGGGGAATCAGGTTTCCGGATATGGCCCGGGTATATAATCCATCCCTTATTGAGTTGACTCAAAAAATAGCGGCAGATAACCAGATACCGATTCAGACGGGTGTCTATACAGGGCTTTTGGGGCCCAGCCTTGAAACACCGGCTGAGACAAAATTTTTAAAAACAATTGGCAGTGATGCTGTCGGGTTCTCTACTGTTATGGAGGCTATTGCTGGGGTTCATGCCGATATGAAAATTCTGGGCCTGTCTTTGATCACCAATATCAATAACCCGGATGCTCCTGTTAAGACCACGCTTGAAACCGTTTTAAAAATAGCCCAGGCGGCACTAAACCCCTTTAACCGATTGCTTTGTGATGTGATTTCCCAGATATGAAATTAACGTTTAACTCAAAAAAAGGTAATATATGAGAATTGTGACCCGACCCGATTTTGACGGGATTGTATGTGCTGTACTGCTTTTTCAGACTGAAAATATTCATACGGATATCCTATGGGTTGAACCCAATGAGGTTCAAACCGGAAAAGCCCTTATTAAAGAGGGTGATATCATGGCAAATCTACCCTATTCACCAAATTGTTCCCTCTGGTTTGACCATCACATCTCCAATAAGCCGAAAAAAACTTTTAACGGTGCATTTGAGATTGCCCCATCTGCTGCCGGTGTTGTTTATAAGTACTATAAAAAGAAAAAAAAACTGGACAACCGCTATGATGAGCTGATTTTTCATACGGATATCATTGATGCCGCTGACCTGAATCAGGACCAGGTAAGGTATCCTGAAAACTACCCCTATATTATCCTATCCATGACCATTAAGAATGATCAGTATAAAGATGTGCCCTATTGGAACAGACTGGTCGACCTTTTAACAAAAGAAAATATTGACACTATTCTTGAAGACACGCAAGTTAAAGTCCGCTGCAACAGGGTTGTTGAAGAAAATACAGCCTATGAAAAATATTTAACACAATACACAAAAAACCATGAAAATATATCGATTACCGATTTCAGGTCCCTTGACACCATACCCCATGGGAACCGTTTTTTGATCTATTCACTTTTCCCGGAAAGCCATACCAGTGTAAAAATCAGATTTGACGGCCCGGAACACAAACAGGTGCTGCTCAGTATCGGTAAAAATATATTTAACAGGACATCCCATTTCAATATTGGAAATCTTTTGTCCCGCTTTGGAGGCGGCGGTCATGACGGTGCCGGCGGCTGCACCTTAAACGCCCATACCGCTGACAAGGATATTGAAAAAATCCTTAAGATTCTGTATCAAAATAAAAAAGATTCTTAAAGTTTACTTTTGACACTGGCAATTTTATCCGCCATGGTCTGTTCCCGGTCTATCCTTGTGCCTGCCTTTATGGTGGTTGTTATCCTGGGAGCACCCAACTCATGGATTTTTTCATGTTCAAACTCCTATTACAATTTTTGTATTTATCAAGATATTTTTCTCTATTGACAGGGCTTAACAAAGCTCTAAATCTTCAATTGTTTTTTTCAAAGGGATGCCGTCAATATCAAATCCGCGAAGTGTATAATACTGGGAGATCATTTTATCTAATTCTATTTCTTTATTCAGGGTATCAGATTTGCGTCCATGGCTCATCAGCCGACCCGGCAATACATCATCGTGACAATTGATGCCTTCACGGGTGTTCATTAACCTTTCCAGAACATGTATGCGCTCACCCGCTTTAATAAATTCATAGTTTGAAACAGGGATACCGGTCACAGACTGCCACAAATCGGTGTATATGGAAAAATCGATCAACGGTATGGCGACTGTGGGCAGGTATTGTATCAAAGGCCTTAAAATAAAATCAGGGGTATACCTGGACAAAGGAGGTTCTAAAAGAAAGGCAAACATGGTGAATTGGCAGGTTTGCAAAGAATTGATACAACACGTTAAATCTTCAAAGAACTTAACCCATCTGGCCTTTCCAAAATTCGAATCTGGTTTTAAAAGTTTAAAATAGATTTCCAGGGCGACCATATAGGCAGACAAATGACATCCACCACGGTTGGCAACAGCATAGGAAAGCCCCTGTCCAAATGATCCCCTTGGATCATAGGCGGCCATTTCCAGGCCTTTGACATGGATGGCAAAATCACGTCCACCATATTCTTGTGACAAAGATTTGCTGCCCATGGCCATCTGGGCACCAAATCCTTTCATATGGGCAATGTCAAAAATTGCCTGTTCTATGCCATGGGGTGATCCGAATTTTAGATCACTTTGAACCATGCCTTTAGCAGTTGCCTCCATAACCCAGGCCAGTGTACCGCCGGTGGAAATAGTGTCCAGCCCGAATTTTCCGCAAATTTGATTGAAATTTGCAATAGTGTCTAAATCAAAGATGCCAAGGCTTGTACCCAGAAGGCCAATGGTTTCAAATTCAGGTGCCGGCATCTGGCCTTTTTTAAATGTGCCTTTGTGACCGCATCTTATGGTGCAGGGTTTGCACGAATAATGCGTTGTGGCATATTTTTGAGCCATCACTTCACCAGACACCATGTCTGCCAGTTCATGGGTGCCCTCCTGAAAGTTTTTAACAGGCAAAATTCCAGCCTCAATACAGGGACGCACATTTGCCGCAGTGCCATAGTTGCGATATTTTTCCGACGTCATTTTGTTTTGATTGATATAGGCCATGCCCCGGGCTTTTGTCTTTTTGAACAATTCAGCATTTTGAGGCTTTATTGTAAAGACACCCCCATGTGCCCGGATGGCTTTTAAATTCTTTGATCCCATGATGGCGCCCATACCACCCCGGCCTAAAAATCTATGCCCGGATGCCATGTTGGCATAGCGGACAAGATTCTCACCTGCAGGACCGATGACAACGGATTTGGCTTTTTTATCATCTAACACAGCCTGGGTGTCGGGTATGTTTTTACCCCAGAGATGGGCGGCATCTTCAAACGTTACGCCTTTATCTGTTATATCAAGAAATATCGGATCATCTGCTTTGCCTTTGACAATCAAACCATCCCAACCGGCTGTTTTTAAAGAAAATCCAAATGGACCTCCACAGGATGAGGTGATCATAATGCCGGTTAAAGGGGATTTGCTGACGGCCTCAAACCTTCCGGAGCAAGGACCACCAGTACCCATGAGAACCCCTGGCATAAAAGCGATTATGTTGTCGGGTCCAAGCGGATCTGTGCCGGGTGTCATCCTGTCAAATAAAAGTTTTAATCCCAAGCCTTTGGCACCTAAAAAAAGCCGACGTTCATGGTCTGTCACCTCGTAGATCGTCTGAATTTTTGTATTAAGATCGATTTCCAATATCTTATTGCTGGTTCCGATAATCCGTTTCATTTCTACCCTTTCAAAATAATATAGGAGGGGAAATTTTCAGGATAATACCGCCAGAATTCCATCAAAAAGGCATCCCGACCTTTAGCATTCCCATGCGGTCATGGGTGCCCCATTGTTTCCCGTTATCCTCCGAACCGGCAAAATAGAATAGCAGAGTTGTACAAAAATACAACAGGGTTAAAAAAATATACGATTATGGGAAAAATTATTG
>QMMT01000037.1 GCA_003647385.1 Deltaproteobacteria bacterium | reverse complement strand
TAGCATAATAATTTGAAATGGCAAGAATTATTCCCAAAAAGGTTCCATCTTTTTTAAAAAGTATCTGAATTATTTAAAGACAAAAAAATATATATTTCTTGACTTATAATTTTTCGCCTAATAATAGCAAGGTCAAACATGAATGACGGCGACAAGATTAATGGAAAAAAACCGAACAACACCTCACAACATAAAAATCCTGTCGGTTTCGGATTTTGTTGATAAATCATTAACTCAAATGGTTGAAAACAAAACCCTCAAGCCCGTGGATCTCATCGTCTCCTGCGGAGATATGGATCCGGAATATCTCTCGTTTTTAAGGGACAGGCTTGATAAACCGCTGTTTTATGTAAAAGGCAACCATGATATCCGGTACACGGCATCCAACCCTGTGGGATGTAAAAATATTCATGGAAAACTGATCCGATTCAAATCCCTTAATATTATAGGTCTTGAGGGATCATTATGGTACAATGGGGGCATGAACCAATATACGGACAGGGAGATGAAAAAAATCATCTTTGGCATGTGGTTTACAATCTTGCGAAAAGGCGGTATTAACATGGTGATCACCCATGCACCACCCAGACATATTCACGACGCCAACGACCGATGCCATATGGGATTTGAAAGTTTTGTAACCTTATTGAATAAGAAAAAGCCGGATTATTTTATCCATGGTCATATTCATAAAGAATTTAAAACCCCTGATGACAGAATCACAACCGTAAATTCAACAAAAGTGATTAACACCTGTGGATACACTATTTTAGAGGTCTAACCATGCGTAATTTTTTTAAGCGCCTTTTTTTATCAAACGAAGATGAAGTAAAAAATCATGTCAGCTCTTTTAATGAGCAGCAGGAAAAAGAAGAAGATGTTGAATTCATTGAGCATGGTGTTAAAACCATTGACCTTGAAAAAATTATCGGCAGCGTGGGGAAATATTATGATTTTGATTCCCAATTTCGACCCAAAAAGCACATATCCGGAAAAAGATTTACCAATATCAAGCAAATGATGCGTGATGGAAAGCTGCTGCCCCCGGTAAAACTCTATCAAATCCGGAACGACTACTATGTTCTGGACGGTAACCACAGGGTCGCGGCTGCCAAAGAGTTGGGGCAGTTTGATATCCAGGCAAAGGTCATTGAGCTGCTATCTTCCAAAAATACTATGGAAAATCTTTTATATATCGAGAAAAATAAGTTTTACGAAAAAACCGGATTACCTGAAAAAATAGATCTGACTGAGGTGGGGAAATATAATTTTTTAGAAAAGCAGATCAAAAACCATAAAAACCACTTAACCCATATATCCGGCAGGGAAAGTGATTTTAAAAAAGCGGCAAAAGACTGGTATAATACAATCTATATACCGTTAACCACCATCATAAACAATGGTCAGCTGATCAAGCATTTCCCCAAACGAAGTGTTGCCGATCTCTACACCTATATTGCTTATCACCACTGGGATAAAAGCTCCAACAGACAATACGGCATTGGCATTGACCGGTTGATCCCAAGGAGCATGGAAGCCTTTAGAACTGATATGCTTGAAAGAAATACCCCGGATTATCCTGAAATGAAACGAACCATTACCGCCTTTATTATGATTGATATCAATACATCAACAGAAATAAAAGTCATCGATAAATTGTTTTCCATTGATGAAGTTCAAGAAGTTCATTCGGTTCACGGAGCGATAGATATTTTAGTAAAAGTCGTCCTGAAAAGAGATTTTCTGGCATCAGATGCTGAAATTATTGCAGAATTTATAGATCAGCAGATAAGGCGAATTAGCGGGATAACCCGGACCCAGACCATTATCCCGGGAATTTCAAAGGTTAAAGAAGGCTTTATGACATTCCCATAATCTGGGGAAAATATTTGACCAGCCCGCCTTCATTGATAAGAGATTCATGGTGGTTATACATAGCCGTATCCCACATATTTAAAAAAGACCTCATGGGCTCTTTGACCTTTTTTTTATCAGAATAGAACACCCCCTGTTGGATAATTTTCTGTTTGCTTATCCCTGTTTCAAGTTTCTTAATAATCTTTTCTTCTCTTTGCTGTATCTGATGGATACAGTTTACCCAGGATGATTGAATTCGTTTCTTCAACGCACCACCATGACTGGTGAGGATTAACTTAATATCCATGCCGTCAAGTCTTAAAATTGATTCAACGATTTGTTTAATATTACAGTCGGTCCAGCCATACCATGGACCAAAGTGATCCAGTCCCATGTCACCGGAAAACAATATTTTTTCATCGGGAAAATAAAACGATGTGTGAGAAGGAGAGTGACCCGGCGTTCGAACAAGAACAATTTCAGGTGCAATGTCTTTTAATGTGGTCTGTTCATTGTAACATTGATACTCATTAAGCGGCTCATACCCAAGACGCTTCACCACAAAGTCTTTCCATTTTTCAGACATTCCGAATGGACCCGCTGTATGTTCAATGACAAAATCAAGAGATGTCAGATAGGGTTCTTCAGCCTCTGGGATAAAGACCACTGCATCTGAACAGGTATTGACATGTCGTGTCCAGATGGAATGATCAAGATGGTAATGGGTGATAATAGCGGCATCGGGTTTTTCTTTTTCCAGTAAACCGGATATTTCTTTGGACCCCATGTTCATATCAATCATCACTTTTTTTTTTGACTGGACGATGATCCCGGCACAGGTTGTAAAATTAGCCATGGAATCCGGTTCTACATACGTAATGTTGTCTGTAATTTTTGTTCTTTTCAAAAACCGTTTATTCCTCTATATCTGTTTTTTGATATTTTTTGACTGACGACAAAAGTGTTTATAAAGCAGCGATGTTCACCTGTAAACTATGGCAACAAGCAAATAGGATCTGTCTGATTAGGTTTGGTCAAGAATCAAAAGCCCGACCAGCATATGATCCTGGTGCTTTCCAGGCTCAGGCTCCGAGATGTGTTTTATCTGCGTTTGATGGGACACCGGATTGGCGGTTGCTTCATCCGGATAATATCTCATATTCAAAACATCCCCTGTCTGGATATGCCGAAGTACTTTGGAATCTTTTCGAACAATGATACAAAGACCTTTTGCAGAAAAATCTCTTAGCTTGAAATGATAAGCCATATTATTATTTCCAGGTTTAAACTCAACACTGGCATTTGGCTGGCTCTCTGTTCTTGCTTCAATCCGTAAATTCATTTTTTCCTTATCTTCAGAATCATTTTTCACTGATATTTAAATTCCTTTCAAAAAAAAGATACCATTAACCTTAATGACTCTTTTTCATTAATAAATCAATGCTTTATTTATTAAATGTCATTTTTTTATTTCTTTTCTCGAATTCCAACAGATTTTTTTTTACCTCAAGGCCGCCCCCAAAACCTGTCAGGCTTCCATTTTTTCCGATAACCCGGTGGCAGGGTATTATAATTGAAATCGGATTTTTTCCATTCGCCATACCAACAGCCCTTGATGCATTGGGGTTTCCGATCCTTTTAGCGAGCTCACTATACGATATGATTTCTCCATAGGGGATTTTCACAAGTTCCTGCCAGACCATTTTCTGAAACTGTGTACCCTGAGCATTTAATTCAAGATCAAACTGTGTAAGTTCTCCCTTAAAATAGGCCTCAAGCTGCTCCATTGCTCCTGAAAATAATTTTTCTTTATACACCCAGTCTGTCTCAGGCTCTTTCCTTGTTTTTCCTTGAGGAAAATGCAAACTCTCAAGTAAATCATTTCCCGTCAGTAAAAGCCTCCCCAAAGGGGCTTTAAAATAGCAATAGTACATTTTTCCACCACGATAAAAGTTCCATATAACCTATTATTAAAACAAATTTATCATATTGAAAAGTATTTAGTTTAACAACATCTCTTTTCCATTTAATATTAATTTTCCATCACTTGTTTCTGCCTTATGGATCAGATGATCTCCGTCCTTTATAAATAACCCGGTCTGCATTCCTGGATATACTGGTGTGAGCAGCCACTGATTATCCCCTGCCAGTTCATAGGGCAAACTGACACACGATTTCAAAAGAAAAATGTCAAGTGCTGCTGACGGCTGTATCAGGATGGGAATAAACTGGGTCATGGTCATATCTTTTTTCAGCGCTAATGTGATATCCCCTTTAATCTTTCCTTGCGGCAATTGAGCCCTTACATCTGAAATTTGGATTTCAAATCCCTGTTTTAAAAATTTCTCATATACCCCAACCATTTGAAGTCCAATGGAAGCCATCTTTTTTTCAATTGTCTTTTTTATTATATCAGGATCGTGGCGTGACGCAGCAATATCATCCATGATATCGTTAATTAGCTGCGAATATGTTTTCATAAAATTTTCATATCCCTGGGCATCAATCCGGTTTAATCTAATTCGAGCAAATGCATCATTAATAGTGTCAAGACGGGTTTTAAAGTTGTCAATACCATATTCCATTTCAACAGATAAAGACGAATCTGCCTTATTATAGTCCAGGGCGTAGCCACACATCAAGTTTGTGATATCAATCTGTTCTTTTTCATCATCCACTTTTATATTTTTTATCTTGAAAGCAAGATTACCCTCCCAAATATAGGTGGATATTTTTTTTATTTTTGAATCAAAAGATAGTTGATCTACCCTGAGTTTCTGAGAAACAGAACACCCCTCCCAGATCATTTCAGATAAGATATTTTTTAAACCCTTATCAAATTTGATCAACAGCGTCCCCGGCATCATCTCAATAACATCGCTGCCATCTTTAAACGAAAAGGCATCCAGGGAAATTGTTGAATCAATATTTCCTGAAAGTTTATATTCGGTCTTTATCTTAAGTGGGTTTTTCCCATTAAGTTTTTTGTTTACAAACGATTTGAACCATTTATTTTCCTCCAGACTTGTTGTTGATACAATGCCTGTAATGCCGTGATCTACGTGATCTACAAATACGATTTCCTCAACACCGTATAATGACTTAAGGGCATCTGATTTAATTTTCCACACAATCTGTGAAGAGGAAAAATTTCTATTATATTGATTGATTTCAATAGAAAAATCAGATCCTGCATCCACAGACATCTGGTTAATATCACCAAAAGACTGCTTTACAATCCGCTCCATCACAAGACCGTTGACAAACGGCGTTCCAACCCCTGCAACTATGATGATCAAACCAATTATAATAATAACCTTTTTCATGCCTGTTCCTTATTCTGTATTTTTCACCTGGCCTGAATGCTGAATTGCCTATAATTAAAACAATTCAATGTCAAGATATTTCCCGATATTATAAATTGCTAAAATTCCTTGAAAACAACCCTGGTTTATGCTGCATAATCCGTGGTTTATCAGCCTTGCAAGTGTTATTAAGCTTGCAATATAATTAAACGCAAAAAACCCTGACCGTTAAACCGTTATATAGGTTTTGACCATCAGGGCTTTTGTAAAGAATAATCCGGTAGCGTTCGACTTTCTCCTAAGGATTCTCCCCGCATCCGAGGAAAAATCCGCTCGGTTTCTCATTCTCATCAAAAAGTTCGACCTGCTGGGCCGGAATACATGTAACCGTATCTTCTTGAACGGGTGGTTTATGGGTAATACGCCCGGTAAAACGCAGGGGAGCTGTCGCACGGTGCGTTTGACCCCCTATTTCTACTTCTACAAAGACGTCAAAAAAGCTGTTGGCAGGAGATCCCCCATTCCCAAATGGGGGCAGGTCAAGCCTGCCTGGCAGCGGGTTTGTGGTTTCCTCAATTCCTCCTATTGACGGAAAAGCGGCATTGGTCTTGAGCTTAATAGTGCCATGGGCAGAGCTGCTGCCTGAGAGATTAAGACTGATTATTTCGATTTCTACCTCGTCCAGGTTGTCACCGTCATCGTCCTGAGCGTCTCCTTCTCTTGGCCCTTCAAAATAGACATCCATTTCCATGGGCCCGGTTACGTCTATCAGCTCGTGACGTCCATCCGGAGAGGTCAGGGTAACCTGTCTAATTGGAGAATAAGAAAGTGTGTCATGCTCCACCGCCCTGCACGGGGTATTGGTACAATCGCTCCCGGCTCCCATGGCCTGTCCGCCCCTCTCTTCACAAATTAACGTGGACAGATCCTCGCACGTCCCGGCAGGCAGACAGCACGCCTGGATACAGTTGGGTATCTCCTGGTGGAAACAACCGCCCGGCGGATCACATATATCTATGGTGCACGGGTCATTATCATCGCAAAGATTGTCCTCAGGAATATATACGCATCCCTCAGCGGGATCGCACTCATCATTGGTGCATTCAATTCCATCATCACAATTTCTTGGAGTGTAAACACATTCACCGGTTTCCGGATGACACTCATCATCAGTGCATGAGTTCGAGTCATTACATACCTTGTCCTCGTGTACGCACTGCAGGGTCACAGGATCAAGGAAATCCTCAGTACACGGGTTGCCGTCATCACAATCTTCCGGCATGGTGCAGGGGCAGTCCTGCCTGCCATAATCAGAGCTAAAGAGTGCCAGGTCATCGCTGTCCACATCGCCATCATAGTCAAAGTCTCCCTCGCAGTCACCCGTATCAAAACAGTCGGTACGCAGCATATCTCCGGCAAAAACAGTCAGGTCTATTCCGTCCACATCACCGTCCCGGTTAAAGTCGCCTTCGCAATAAGGTGTGTCGTCTTCAGTGATGAGAGCAAAGGCCATGTCAAGCGGCTCAGCCTCATCAGCAAGCGGCTGCCACTGATTTCCGTCTCCCAAAACCGCTATATCATTCCAATGGTCTTTTGAGGTCTCCCAACCCCAGTGGAAGGGATCACTGCTGTCCGCCATCCGGGCGCCGATATCAAGCCAGTAAACTTCCCCTTTTCTCTGGGGGAACGGGTCTTCATTAAGTTCGACAATGAAGTAAAACTTATGCTCCCACCAGATATGTCCCGCAGCATCAGTATGAGGGATGGAATCCCAGTAGCGTTGTGTAAATTGGTCAACATACACTTCCTTAAGCAGTTGGCCGGGATGGCTCCAGGACATGTCCGGGTCTGCTCCGGCCGGCACGTCACTGTGAAAGCTCAACTTGAAGTATTTGATCTTGGGAGCAGGAGCAAATGGAGGCTTGGCAGTATCCTGACCCCAGTGCACATTTTCCTGTTCATCAAGGAATGATCCCCAGAAATGAACTTCGGTGATGGGGCGGCCGTTGGTACAGAGAAAGTCATCGGCGACAATGGGGCGGTCAATGCTGGAATAGATATTAATACCATGGGCCATGTCCGGGAACTGAAGCCACTTGATGGGGCCTTCACAGGTGGTCAGATCAAAGGACATATCAAGAAATTTTGAAAATGTTACTTCATCGATAGAATGTTCCTGCCCGCCTGTGGCAAGCTGGTTGACTGTCCCGGCCAGCTTGATTTCGCCGTTGTCATTGCCCGTTCCGTTACTGACGGACACGTCCACACCGCCGATTTTTTCGGTGTTTATTTCTTTATAGTCCTGAAAATTGATGAACTCCCCGTTTATTTTCAGGTTGGTGTTACCGCCGTATTCACCAAAAAGAAAAGACACATCGGTTACCGGTACAGGAAGGGCAAACTCCAGGTTGACATTATTGGTGTTTATTTCATTGCCTGTTCCCCCAGCTGAACCTGCGGTGCCCACTATTGCACTGCCTCCGGAAAACCAGGTTCCATTCGACCACTGGAAAGGGTTGACGGAAACCAAAACTCCGGACGTGCTGAAAACATCACCCACCAAATATTCACTCCCGGCCGTGAGATCCTCAAAGTCCAAAGAAAAAGAGGGAGAGGTCAACATGGCCCACCAGTCGCTGGAGACGTCCGTATACCAGCCCTGAACCGCGACATCGTTCCATCTGTCCATGGAAGACTCCCAGCCCCAGGGATAGTCTTGTTTGGGAAGGGCGGAGATATTAAGCCAGTAAATTCTGTCCCGTTTCTGCCAGAAAATCCTGGGAAGGTCTATATCGTAGCGGAATTTATGCTCCACTTCCCCCCAGGGAAGATCTATTGGACCAACGTATGTTTCCTTGAATTTTTCCACCCAGGTTTCATACAGAAGTTTGTCCGGTGTACTGAAGTTTTCTGACCATGTTGCCGGCGCATCCGAGTATACCTGGATGCGGAATACCTCCACCCCAGGAGAGCTGATCTCTATGCCGGGCTGGGGCTGCCATCCAGGATAGGAGCCCCAGAAATGGAGATCGGTAACCGGACTTCCGTCGAGACAGAACCAGTCGTCAGCGACTGTGGCCATCTGCTCAGGGTCGGATTTAATATTAACACCGGTTTTCATGTCCGGGCGCTGCTGCCACTTGACAAGTTCCAGAGTTGGCGGCGGCGGTATTTCCGCCACGGTGAGGGCAAAGGCCATGTCAGTCCTGTCATGCGGATACCATGAAGGTATCTCAAAATCAGGAGGATTTATATCATCCCAATAGGCGTTAGCAATCCAGAAGCGGCAGGCATTGTCGTTCCAGTGGCCGTCAGAAGTTTCCCATCCCCAGGGAAACTCCGGGTCATCAGAAAGGACCGCAGCTATGGAAATCCAGTAAACAGTCCCCTCTTGCTGAATAAAGGGTTGGGTAAAGTCGAGGTCATAGGCAAACTTATGTTCATAGTCTATTAGATTCCCTGCCGCATCGAAATGGGGAATGGAAGCAACAAAATTTTCAACAAAATTAGAAATGGTTTCTTGATAAAGCAATTCTCCCGGATGGCTGTACTGGTCAGGGTCCGGACCAGCAGGAATATCCGTATAAAAACGGATAACAAATTCTTTCACTCCCGGTGGCGTAACCGTCCCGTCAAGCTCTGTCTGGTCTCTCCAGCCGATATACGACCCCCAGAAATGAACATCGGTAACCGGTCTGGGGTCTGTACATCGCCAGTCATCGGCCACTATTCTATCATCCGCAGCTCCTACTAGGGACTCTACTGACTGAAGATTTACACCATACTCCATGTCAGGCGGTTGATCCCACTTAACAGCAGATTCACTGTTCCGGGTAATCACCCTGATCCAGTCGCCGGGTTCTCCGACCCCCATGGTGACCTTGATAATGTCAGCGCTTACTGAGTAGTGGTCGCTGCTTTCCATACCGCGATTGGCAAAGGCAGGCGGATATACGGTGCCTGCTGCCCCGAGAAATGCGCTGCTTGCCGCCTCCAGAGTTCCATTACTGTCAGACATAACTCCAAGAATCAGCCCATCAAACATCCAGCGTACATCCGGGTCTGAAGCTGAACCCTCTTGTGTGTTCAGGAAAATCATGTGGCTGTCCACCACGGTTCCCGCAGGAATTGCACCTTCGTCCACGGGCAGAGGTGACCCCAGAACCAATCCCTGTCTTTCGTCAAATGCCTGCTGATGGTCATTAACAGCTCCTGGCGGATCATCAATGATGGATGTAGGCGCGGGGATAATATCCTGCCCCGCTACCAGAGCGCAATGAGCTTTATTCGCTCGATTTAGTGAAAAAATTATTACTGCGATAACCCAGAATAGAATTGATATTTTTTTCATTGCACTCCTCCTTAATTCCTGTCTGATGTTTTTTTAGCGTTAGATGATATAGGGCTAATTTACATAAATATCTACTCAAGACTAAGACGATAAGACAATATTCAAAATTTTAATGACACGACCCTGAAAATAATAAAGCAAAAACCATGCCAAATTAATAGGGTGTTTAAGATCAGCAAATAGTTGGATTTACTGAAAAATTATGTAATTTTTTTCCTATGAAATAAATGTAACATTGTTACTTTTTTTTCATATTTTTATGAAAAAAATTACACAAAATATGAATATTCTGGATTTGAATTAAGACTATGAAAGACAAAAAGCCCTGACCGTTATTACTAACGATCAGGGCTTTTGTAAAGAATAACCTGGCAGCGTTCTACTCTCCCACACAGTCTCCCATGCAGTACCATCGACGCTAAAGAGCTTAACTTCCGTGTTCGAGATGGGTACGGGTGTGACCTCTTTGCCATAGCTACCAGATTAAAATGGTTGGATCCTGAACTTTAGAAGGGTTGTCTGCTACATGTCCAATAAATCCTTTTTTATAATCAGTTGTAGTAATTGTATGTGTCCGCATTAAAGCGTTCAAAATTATCTGTGGAAAAAGTGGCTAAGCCTCACGACCGATTAGTACCAGTTAGCTGAACATGTTACCATGCTTACACACCTGGCCTATCAACCTTGTAGTCTTCAAGGGGTCTTCAGTCTATAAATAGATGGGATATCTTATCTTGAAGTTGGCTTCCCGCTTAGATGCTTTCAGCGGTTATCC
>QMMT01000036.1 GCA_003647385.1 Deltaproteobacteria bacterium | reverse complement strand
CTTCAATAGCTAAAAAGCCAATATTATGGCGGGTCCGGGCATAATTTTTACCTGGATTGCCCAGGCCCGCAATAATTTTAAATTTTGAATCCGGCATCTACAAAAGAATTATTCTTCAGAAGCTTCTTCAGAAGATCCTTCAGAAGTCTCTTCAGCTTCACCTTCTCCCTCTTCCAGAAGTTCGTCTTCTTCTTCAACCTCTTCTTCTTCAACTACCGGTGCGCCGATTGTTATAACTGTAAAGTCGACTTCATGGGGAATTTCAACATTTTCATCCAGATCAATCTCCTCAACATGGACGGAATCACCAATGTCAAGGTTGGAAATATCAATCTGAATGCTGGTGGGTGTATCAGCCGGCTTACAGACCACATCAAGTTCTCGTCTGATAACCTGGAGAACACCGCCTTCTTTGACGCCTTCACTTTCACCGATTGCCTCAACCGGAATACTGACGGTAACCTTTGTGTCCATATCAATCTCATGCAGATCAATATGGAGATAGTTTAACCCAAACGTATCCATCTGCATGTCCTTGAGCATGGCAATTCTTTCTTTTTTGCCCCCCCCTTCAACCTTAAGGCTGAAAAAAAGCCCGGTTGAACCATGTTTCCTGATAATTTTTATAAACTCAGCCGTTTCAATGGAGAGCATTGCAGAGTCTGTTTTTGCACCATAAACAATTGCAGGAATGGCATTGTTCATTCTTAATCTTCTGGCAGCACCTTTCCCGCTGTTTTCTCTTAATTTCGCATTTAATTCAATTAATTCCAAAGTTCTTTCCTCCGTAACTGCATGCAGTCATGCAGATGACTAATATATCAATTATTTTATACAAATAGAGAATTTACAGAATCACCCCTGTAACTACGCATAATTGCTTCACCAACCAGTTTGGCAATGGACAGCGTCTCAATCTTATCACATGATTTTGCCTCTTTTGACAGAGGGATGGTATCTGTTACAACCAGAGAACTTAAAGATGATTTATCTATTCGATCAATGGCTGGTCCGGAAAGTACAGGATGCGTACAATACGCATGGACTGCTTTTGCACCATTTTTCACGATAACACTTGCGGCTTCCGTCAATGTACCTGCCGTGTCAACCATATCATCCAGAATAATGGCAGTTTTATCCTGAACATTCCCGATAATGGCCATTGCCTTTGCCTTGTTGGGCGCACTTCTTCGTTTATCTATAATGGCAAGGCTTGCATTCAGCCGTTTGGCATAGGCCCTTGCCCTTTCAACACCACCGGCATCAGGCGATACCACAACCATACTTTCAGGATGACGGGTCTTAATATCATCAATAATGATGGGTGCAGCATATAGGTTATCCACCGGACAATTAAAAAATCCTTGGATTTGTCCGGCATGCAGATCCATTGTAATCACTCTGTGAACGCCCGTATTTTCAAGAAGATCCGCGATTAACTTGGCACTGATGGGAACCCTGGGATTCACTTTTTTGTCCTGGCGTGAATATCCAAAATAAGGAATAACCGCTGTGATTCTACTGGCAGAAGACCGTTTAAAGGCATCAATGAGAAGCAGCAATTCAACAAGATTGTCATTCACAGGCTTACAAGTGGATTGAATCACAAAAATTTCCTGTTTCCTTACATTCTCATGAATTTCAACCTGGGTTTCTCCATCACTGAAACGGTTGACTTTTAATCGACCCAGCGGTTTTGCCAGATACTCCGAAATCCTGTCTGCAAGAACCGGGTTTGAATTTCCTGCAAAAATTGACAAGCCATTCATATCAAAATCTCTTTTTTCAAAATTATATAAACCTGGTTATAAAAACATGGCTGGGGCGAGAGGACTCGAACCTCCGAATGCAGGGATCAAAACCCTGTGTCTTACCACTTGACGACGCCCCAAAACATTTAACCAGTACATTAAACTCTTAACTTTTCAGTTAAACGAGGAAAGAATTACATTTTTCTTGCTTTTTGCCCACTCTTTCAAGAGCCTTTCACAGCCCGTCTTTGCAGTTTTCCTGCCTGAAAAAAGAGCAAAAAGAGATGAGCCGCTTCCTGTCATATACACTTTTCTTTGCAGCAACAATTGCATCTCTTCTTTTGTTTCTTTAATCTCAGGATACAGCCTGCACGCTGATTCTTCAAGGTCATTGTGCATCTGATCCCTTACATCAAATTCCTGTCCCCGTAACAGTACATTCAAACCAGTATTGATATTATATTTTTGCTTTGATGTCAATCTAAAATCAATATTTTTATATACTTCTGCTGTTGAGGCGGCAATCCCGGGATCGCACAAAACAAGATGATAAGGCCTCAAATTTGATACTTTTTCAAGCCTTTCTCCAACACCTTTGGCAATGGCCGGACTTCCAAAAATAAAAAAAGGAACATCTGCACCCAGTTTCAACCCCATTTTCATCAGTTCCGGTTTTGAAAAAGGTTTTTTGTAATAATTGTTCAAGGCCATTAAAACGGCAGCTGCATTGCTGCTCCCCCCCCCTAATCCTCCGCCGGGAGGAATCCGTTTTATTATTTTAATAGAAAACCCGAAGTGTTGTTCATTGCTGACAGGTTCCAGTGAGCGGTGAAACAAAATTGCTGCTTTATAAGCAAGATTTGTTTCATCTTCCGGAACATCAGGATGCGCACAAACGATAGACACTTCTTTTTTAGAAAAATCAATGAAAATATCATCACACAGTTCAATCTGTGTCATCAAAGAGTTAAGGTTATGATATCCATCTTCTCGTTTGGAGGTGACATATAAAAACAAATTTATCTTTGCAAAGGATTTAACCTTTTTTATCAAGTTTTTGCCTCAACATATGCCATTCTGATTTCACTGAGCAATGCTTTGAGAAGGTTTTCTTCTTCTTCAGTCAGGTTGCCTTGAGTTTTTTCTTCCAGCATGGCAATCATATCTATGGTGTCCTTTGCAAGGCCAAGGTTGATGGATTTTTTCCCGGTTGAAGGATCTTCAACCTTGCCAAGTTGAACCAGCCCTGACGAATATAATGACAAAACAAAACTTGAAAAATCAATTTTGGGTAACGGATCATTGGCACCTTTTGGGTCATCACTCATTGTAAAACCGTTTCCTTTAGCCATTTTTCTTTCTCCTTGAATATAATTTTATTCTATTGCCCATTGAACATCAAAGTGATCTTTTGTCACTGATGCAAGGTAACCGTCCAAATAAAAATTTTCAACTAAATATTTTTGCCCCAAACACTGAACGATTAAATTTTTTTCATCAACAATTTCTTCTATCTTTGCTTTTGACAGGCCCTTTATCCCATCTGTCGTATTTTTTACTACGGCCTCTTTTGCCGTAAACGATCTAAAAAAAACGAATGATCTGTCCTGACTTCCAAAAAGTCTCCTCTCTTTCGGATCAACAATTCTTTCAAACAAGGCATCAGAGACATCTTTTACCTGTTCTATATCAATTCCGATTTTTTTTGTTGAAACAACCCCTGCCACAAAATCCAGCTTATGGCTGACAGACCAGAATATACCATCTGATGGAATGGGAACCCCTGAATCATCTTTCTCAAACACATCCACGAATAGCTTTGACTTTAATGAGGATGCCCTGGCACTTTTTCGGGCAAACTGACTTAGTGCACTCACTTTCTTACTGCCTTTCAAGGCTTTAATCGTTTCAGGCACCCTTGTAATAACCGGATATAAAAAAATGATCAACTCTCCTCATTTTCCAGGCGGATAATAATATCTGCAACCGTTGTACCCTCACCTTCTTCGTGTACAAACAAGGGATTAATATCCAGTTCTTTTATCATGGGATGGTTATCTGCCATGGCTTTTAGCGAAACAATATGTTTTTCTACGGTTTCTATATCCGAAGGGTTTTCCCCCCGCAATCCTTTAAATATCGGATATCCCTTGATGCTCTTAACCATTCTTCTGGCAACGTTTCTACCCATGGGAGAAAGCCTGAAAGCAACATCTTTATAAACTTCAACGAATATACCGCCCAGACCAAACATCACCGCATGCCCAAAAACCGGATCTTTTGACAACCCCAAGATCACTTCTTTTCCTTTGGGGGCCAGTTTCTGAACCAAAACGCCTTCTATCCGGGCATCAGGGTTATAGGCTTTTGCTTTTTCCATAATTGTTTCAAATGCCTGCCCCACACTTTCACTGTCTTCAAGGCCCACAACAACGCCGCCGGCATCTGTTTTATGAAGGATATCAGGAGAAACAATTTTCATGACAACCGGATAACCTATCTTGTCCGCGATCTGACCGGCTTTGGTCTTATTTTTAGACAGGGCCATGGGAAGTGTTTTAAACCCGTAACACTTAAGGATCTCATTGCCGTCCAGTTCACCTAAAACCATTCGGCCTTCTTTCAAGTACTTATCAATAATCTGTTTTGCTTTAGCCGTATCATAGGTCAGATTAAACTGTGGCAGGATTCTCCTGAAAAGCCACTTCATTCCCTGTCTGAGTGCGCCTAAAGACCGGGCAGCACTCTCCGGAAACGGATAAACAGGAATTCTATGCTTTTGTAAAAGCTTAACACCATCCGATACATCCACAACACCCATAAACGAACACACGATGGGTTTCATGCTGTTCCTGGCAATATTCACAATGGCCTCGGCCGTACCAATGGCATCGGTCATGGACTGAGGGGTTAAAATAATCAATGCCGCATCTACACCTCGGTCACCCAATACAGTGGTCAATGTATTTTCATACCGGTCTCTGGCTGCATCCCCGATCACATCCACGGGATTGTGAAAATTTGCCGTGGGCGGCAGATATTTTTTTAACTCTTTAATCGTATCTTCTGAAAATTGTGCAAGCTTCAACCCGGATTGTTCGCTCATATCTGTTGCAATAATACCGGGTCCCCCTGCATTGGTAATAATGGCAATTTTATCGCCTGTGGGATATTTATTGCCTGCAAAGGCCTGGGCATAGTCAAATAATTGATTAACCGATACGCAACGCAGGATTCCCGACATGGTAAAAATTGCGTCATATAAAGCATCAGAACCTGCCAGGGCGCCGGTATGAGAAGCGGCAGCTTTTGCTCCGGCATCGGATGACCCTGATTTTATGGCAATCACATGGGTGGGATTGGTTCCTGAAGTCATTTCTCTGACCTCTGTTATAAACTCCTGGGCACCCCGGGACAGCTCCTCCATATATATCATCACCACATCGGTATCCGGATCATTATAATAATACCGCAATAAATCCAGTTCATCCACATCCGCCTTATTTCCAATTGAAATAAACTTTGAAAAGCCAAACCCCTTATCTGCCGCATAATCAAGGACTGCCGTACAAAGTGCACCGCTCTGTGAAATAAACGATACATTCCCGGGCGCAGGCATTCGTGCAGAAAAAGAGGCATTCAAGGATACTTTTGGTGATGGATTGATCACCCCCAGACAATTGGGACCCACAAGCCTGACACCGGCGTTAGCACAAAGAGCTGCCATATCTTTTTCAATCTGAGCCCCTTCTCCCCCGACTTCCTTAAACCCGGCAGAGACGATCACGATACCTTTAACACCCTTGGCAATACAATCTTTTACGGCCTGCAAAGCGGCTTTCGGGGGAAGAATAACCATGGCCAGATCAATGGGATCTGGAATATTTGCTATGCTGGTATAACATTTTACGCTTAATACGGATTTTGCTTTTGGGTTGACAGGATAAAGGGTCCCTGTATATCCTCCGGACAGGATATTGGCAAAAATATCATGCCCAACCTTTCCTTTTTGAGTTGAGGTCCCAATAACCGCTATGGTTTCAGGCGCAAATATTGCATCCAGTTTGTCCATTTTTCCCCCTTAAAAAACATTAAATATCATCTTTCTATTCAGTCTAACATAAAACAAAGAAATAATCTGTCTATAGGGGCATCATATAAAACAATATTATGTTATTTTAGATTATGCCTTTCTCTTTTTTTCGGCGATCATTTGGACCATTATATCTACTGCTGATTTGGCGAAAGAAAGATCGTTGATATGAAAATTTTCCTCTTTGACTATAATAGTATTACTTAGATTTTCTTTAAATATCTTAATGAAAAGAGCATTCATCTCAGGATCGTATAAAGGTCCGTCAATACTGTCAGCAACGGACCAGCCTTTCATGGGAATTAGTACGGTTACATCTTTCTTTGCCCGATTAAGTTTTTCTGATAATTGTTGAGCGATGATGCTTGTTTCCTTTTTATTCAGCCGAATAGCAGATCTGAAATCATAAAAAAAAATTTTACGGTCTTTATATTGCTCGGGGACAGTGTAACGGTCAAATTCCAGCACAGCGCAATCTAAACCACCCGGTACAATCAGTCGGGGAACGTCAGGTATGTTTTCAAATCGACGCGGCCAGATTCCACTGCAATATCCCTCCATGAGATCATCCACCAGTTCATGGGTTGCCAGATCCAGTATACCATCAAAAAATCCTTCCAGAGCCAGTTCTTCCATTGCAGTTCCTCCGGTACCATTGGCATGGAAGGTCACCACTTCATATCCTTTATTTTCTAATAATTCCTTGATTTGTTCCGCAGCCTGGGTAATGAATCCAAAAAAAGAAAGGGCAATACGTTGACGGTTTTTATCGGGCGTCCATGTACTTTGGGCCATGCCACATATTGCAGCAGCAGCTTTATCCAGCATCCTGCCCAGAATACTGTTAATACCCAGAATATCGGCGACACTGTGCATCATGGTGATATCTTTGGTCCCAACAACATGGCTCATATCCCGGGAGGCAACAGTGGAAAGCATGACTTTGGGAATACCCAGGGGCAGCATGCGCATGATGCCGGTACATAGATGCGTACCCGAGCCACCTCCTGCGGAAACAATACCCGATATTTCACCCTGATCAACAAGTTCTTTAACAAATTTTCCAGCCTCTTCCATCATGGTCTGAATCATCTCATCCCGGTCCTGACCATCCTGTAGAATACCCTTTTCTTTAAGACTGGTGAAAAGATCAAAACCCACTGTGCAGGAAGCCGGTCTTTTGGTTCCGACATGAATGGTAAGCGTGCGCAATCCCCTTTGTTCAATACAATCTTTAAGAAAAGAATGTTCTTCTCCCTTGGTGTCAAAGGTTCCGAGTACAGCTATTGAAGATTTTTTATCCATCCTGATACCTTTTTTTGAATATTTTTGCATAGTTGACCAAACCTGATGCGAGGGACATAATGACAAAAAAACAGCCGGAATCAACATGTGTCAATCCCGGCTGTTTAAAAAATGCTCTACACTGATATTTTATATATCAGATCTTATTTTAGTGCATACTGAGCAGACTTCAGTGTGTTTTTCATGAGCATGGCAATGGTCATAGGGCCTACACCACCTGGGACCGGTGTGATTTTACCGGCAATTTCTTTAGCAGCATTGAAATCAACATCACCACTAAGAATGGCTTTTCCTGTTTTTTCATTCATACCGATACGATTAACACCAACATCAATTACGGTTGAGCCCGGTTTAATCCATTCAGGTTTTACAAGCCCTGGAACGCCGGCTGCAACAATAAGGATATCAGCACGTTTGCAATGGGCTGCCAGATCTTTTGTCCGGGTGTGAACGATGGTTACTGTTGCATTGGCACCCACCCCTTTTTGTGCCATCATCATGGCAATGGGTTTGCCTACAATATTGGATCTTCCCACAACAACCACTTCCGCGCCGGATGTTTCAGTGCCGGATCTGACAATCATTTCCTGGATACCGGCCGGAGTGCAGGGATGAAAAATTGCCTCTTCGCCACCGATCATGAGACGGCCCACGTTGACCGGATGAAATGCATCCACATCTTTATCCGGGTTGATGGCAACCAGAATTTTTTTATCATCAATATGTTTGGGCAAAGGAAGCTGAACAAGGATACCATGGATATCGGGATCATTGTTGTATTTGTCAATCAAGGCCAGAAGATCTTCTTCAGAAATATCTTCAGGCTGATCATCTTGAATTTCATGAAACCCCAGACTGATAGCAGTCTTGACTTTAAGGGTAACATAGCTGATGGAGGCAGGGCTTGATCCAACAAGGATTGTTACAAGTCCCGGCACCTTGCCATGTTTTTCTTTCATCTGGTCGACTTCCTCTTTGACCTCTGCGAGGATCGCCTTTCGTATTTCAGTTCCGCTAATAATTTCAGCAGTCATGTTTTTCTCCTATCATTATATTAAACGAAAATTTAAACGTTTCTGTAAGCACTCGCTCATCTACGAGCCGAATGTTGAACAGGCTCACATTTTGATAATCAAAATGTGAGCCTTTAAGCTATAATCGTCAAATTAATAATTTTCGATTAGAATACACCCTGTACTTTGCCTGTCTCAACATCAACATCAACTCTCTTGAAGGCAGGATTTGAACCGGTACCTGGCATCAGTGAAATCGCGCCTGCAACCGGAACGATGAATCCTGCACCACCGTAAGTCAAAACTTCTCGAATGGTCAGTCTCCAGCCTGTGGGAACTCCCTTAAGGGCGGGATTATCAGACAGGGACAAATGGGTTTTAACCATACACATACCAAGTTTTGCAAGTTCCGGGTCTGCCTGGATTCTTGCAAGGGCTGCATTTGCTTCTCCAGAGTAGTCAACACCGTCTGCACCATAAACTTCCTTGGCAATCAGTTCAATTCTCTCTTTAACCGGCATATCAAGCTCATAGAGAAATTTGAACTCTGTTTTTTCTTCACAGGCCGCAACAACAGCTTCAGCAAATTCAACAGCGCCGTCACCGCCATGTTCCCAGTGACGGGAAAGAGCAACTCTTGCACCTTCAGCTTCACAAAGTTCACGAACTTTTGCAATTTCAGCATCTGTATCAGTATAAAACGCATTGATACAGACAACCGGTGCAATACCTGCTTTTCTGACGTTTCTAATATGATGAATAAGGTTGGCACAACCTGCTGCAACCCACTCAACATTTTCCGAATTATACTCTTCAGGCATGGCTTTGCCAGGAACAGGAACAGGAGCACCGCCATGGCATTTAAGCGCACGGATGGTTGCAACAACAACTGCACAGTCAGGAATGAGACCGGAGAAACGGCACTTGAGATTCCAGAATTTTTCAAACCCGATGTCCGCACCAAATCCTGATTCAGTCACATGGTAATCAGCAAGCTTAAGACCGACTCTGTCGGCAATAATTGAACTCTGGCCAATGGCGATATTGGCAAAAGGGCCTGCATGCACGATAACTGGCTGGCCTTCAAGACTCTGTATTAGAGATGGATTCAATGCATCCACCATCCAGGCAGTCATGGCGCCGGCAACCTGGAGATCTTCTGTGGTGACGGGTTTTCCTTTTTTAGTATAGGCAACAACAATCTTACCCATTCTCTCACGCATGTCTTTGAGATCTGTAGCAACGGCAAGAATGGCCATTACTTCTGAAGATACGGCAATACCAAATTTTGATTTCATCATGAAACCATCAGCCTTGCCATTTACACCGTCAATACCGATGATGATATTTCTTAACGCCTGGACGCAAAAATCCATGATCCATCCCATTTCCACTTTTGTGGGATCGATATCGATTCTTTTCATGCCGGACAGTCTATCAAGCTGCTCATCCGTATAGTTTCTTTCATGCTGCATACGAGACGTCAATGCAACCATTGCAAGGTTATGGGCATTCATGATGGCATTAATATCACCTGTAAATCCAAGAGAAAAAGGTGTTAAAGGGATACATTGTGCCAGACCGCCGCCGGCGGCAGAACCCTTGATATTCATGGTGGGACCGCCGGAAGGCTGACGAATGGCTGCACAGACATTTTTTCCGATTTTGCCCAGACCCTGGACAAGCCCCATTGCCGAAGTTGATTTGCCTTCACCCAGAGGTGTTGGTGTGACAGCTGTCACATTAATGTATTTGCCATCCGGTTTATCTTTAAGACGGTCAAGTACTGCCCTGAAATCTATTTTTGCAATATAGTGACCCTGGGGGAGAAGCTCTTCTTTTGTCAGTCCCAGTTTTTCACCGATTTCATAGATTGTTAACATTGTTTTTTCTGCGTCTTCTGCAATTTCCCAGTCTAAATGCTTGGTTGGATCTAGTGCCATGGTTTACTCCTTATATTGCTGTGACTCCATTAAGTGAGCCGTTAAAAAAAATGATGATGAAACCAATATATACATTTTGGTCTTAAAATTCTTAACAACATCATCTACCTATTAAATAAAAAATAAAAAATCAACTTTTTTCGCCTATAGGATTTGAATTTATTAACTAAATCTCATTCAATGACATACCACATTGTGGAAAACATTCAGAACACCTTATTCTATAGGGTTTTTGGCGGTTATATCT
>QMMT01000035.1 GCA_003647385.1 Deltaproteobacteria bacterium | reverse complement strand
TTTTTATGGCCTGGTTGAGAAAAGCGGATGTCTCTTTTACCATGCCGAAACTGCCGTCATCAAGAGATTGGGCCACATCTTCAGATGTCCTGCCCACCATGGCGGTTTCAAGGTCATGGATAATACCGGATCCGTTCATGGAGATCATGGTCAATACATTTTTTTTCATCAGATCTATGACAATTGGAGACATGCCTGTTTTTATGACATGACCGCCCATGGCAAAACAGACCTGTTTGTTGCTTTTGGCTGCAAGACTTATTTCGTTGATGACACAGCGAAGATCATTTCCCGCCAGGATTGAGGGGAGGGTATCAAGAAAACTGGAAAAATTTTGGCCTTTTTCCCATGGTGTTGAAAAATCTTTTATATCTACTTTGCTGTGCCGTTCCCGTATGGAATAGGTCTTAAGTTTTCTGTAATCTAAGGATTTAAATGGATTTTTCATTTAAAAAGTATCCTTTCTGTCAGGTCACACAGGATATGGGCCAGCAGGATGTGGACCTCCTGTATCCTTGCTGTTGTATCAGAATCAACACAGAAGGAGAAATCGCTCAACGCCTTTAATTTGCCTTTATTCCCTGAGAAACCAACGATAATAAGGCCCATCTCTTTTGCTTCTTTTATTGCTTTTATAACATTGGGAGAATTGCCTGAAGTTGTGATGCCAAGGGCAATATCCCCTTTTTTTCCTATGGCCTGGAGTTGTTTAAAAAAAATATCTTCATAGGAATAATCATTGCTGATACTGGTGATAATGGATGTGTCTGTGGTCAGTGCAATAGCCGGCAGCGGTTTTCTTTCCATCTGGAATCTGTTAACAAATTCAGCAGCGATATGCTGGCAGTCTGCTGCACTGCCGCCATTTCCAAATAAGAGTATTTTCCCGTCTTTTTTGAATCTGTCAGACATCACGGATGCACAGGATTCTATTTGTTCAATATGTTTAGCAAAAAAATCTTTTTTTGCCCGGATACTCTCTTCAACAGATTGTTGAATCAGTTTTTTCATGGGTTTTTTGTTCTTTCAATTAAGCTTAAATTATGCTGTTTTAATCGTATCTTCCAAAATACTCCTACCTTCAATTTTATCCTGAATGACTTTTAACCTTTTTTTGAACAATTTGTTATCCGGTTCAAGAGCAATACTGTTTTTAGCAAAGGTAAGAGCAATATTCAGGTTCTTTTCCTGGAGTTCAAGAGAGTTTGCATACCCGGACAGAGAGACGGCATCACAAGGATTAAGTTTAATGGCATTGTTAAATTCATGACTTGCTTTTTCAGGATGGTTGTCGGCAAGAAAAATTTCACCTTTCATCCTGAAAGCCAATCCTGATTCCGGGTTTGTCCGGCTTGCCTTCTCAAGATGTGGCAGCGCCTGTCCGGGATGTTCTTTTTTCATAAGCAGCTGTCCGAGGAGGAGTTCAACTTCAAAAACCAAAGGATCTATGCCATGGGCTTTTCGCAAATAGATGATGGCTTTGTCAACATTACCTTTGATTTGATAAAGAAGACCCATATTGTAAATTACCATGGGTTCATTGGGGTTAATTGACATGGCTTTTTTAAATTCAAGTTTTGCTTTATCAAGTTTTCCCATAACACCAAAACAGACCCCAAGGCTGTTAATCAGATTAATGTCATTGGGGGTTATTTCAAGCCCTTTCTGATATTCTTTAATTGCCAAATCACATTTGTTGAGTTGGTAAAGCCGGTCGCCGCTGATATTTAATGATGTGGCATCAAAATGAATCAGGGTATCTGCTCCGAAAAAGGCAGCGTGATCTATGGCTTTAAGCGCATTGGTAAAGGTTTGGGTTTTTGAAAAGTCATGAAAGGGGAAATTTGAAACACCCATAAGAATATCTGCTTTAAGGGCAGTCGATATTTTTTCTTTTATTGCAACAATTATCCCGGAGGCTTTTTTAACACTTGCATAATCCCAGAATGCCATAACAAATGATGTCTCGTTCAAGTTTTCCCAGATCCCTCTTTTATTATCCAGAAAAGAGTTAAATACGGCTTCAAAAATAGATTTTGCTTTTTCCTGGATGGGGTCGGATGCATCTGTTGAAATCTGGATCACTGCACATAAAAATTTCCCCCCTGGAATTTTTGCTTTTGAAAGTCTTTTTTGAAAGGCTTTTGTCTGAACCGTTTTTGTTAAGAGAAGATCACTGAAATAGGTTTCAGGCGGCTTGATGTTGAGATCATCAGAATCGGTTTTCAGAAAATGGATTTCTTTTGAAGAAAATTTAATCGTCATTTTTCTACCAGTATCTTGGTTAAGGTTGATGAGATGATATGTCTCTGATTTGTCTGAATCGTTCTTGGGTCTAAAATATACTTGTTATCTTCTATCCTGCCTATAATGGCCGGTGTTGACAGGCGCATCTTAATTTCAAGTTTGGATACGGACATATTTTCAGGTTGGATGACAATACATCGGGTCGCAAGATCCAGCTCCGGAAATGACCCTCCGCCCGGTCTTGAATTCATGTCTGCAACATCAATATCAGCCAGGGTTCCGATATCCTCCTTAATGGTTTTGAATAACCGGTCGGCTTTTTTGCAAATATCTTTAAAGGGCATGGTCAGCATCCTTAAGGTGGGTATCTTTTGGATCGCTTTTTCTTCATCCCTGTAAAGTTTTAAAGTGGATTCAAGGGCCGCAAGGGTCAATTTGTCAATTCGTAAGGCGCGGGTTAACGGATTTTTTTTAATTTGATCAATGGTCTCTTTTTGGCCGACAATGATTCCTGTCTGGGGGCCTCCCAAAAGTTTGTCGCCGCTGAATGTGACAACATCAGCACCTGAACAGACTGAATCTGCAATGGTTGGCTCGGCAGGAAGACCATATTTTGAGAAATCAATCAAGGTTCCGGATCCAAGATCCTCCATGACCGGGATTTTTTTCTCCTTTCCAAGTGTGACAAGATCTTTTAAAGCGACATTTGCTGTAAATCCTTGAATTTTATAATTACTGGCATGAACTTTTAAAAAAAGTCCAGTGTTGTCAGATACTGCGTTCTCATAATCTCTTAAGTGGGTCCGATTCGTAGTCCCCACTTCTTTTAAAATACATCCACTTTTTGACATCACATCCGGTATTCGAAAAGATCCGCCGATTTCAACCAGTTCCCCCCGGGATACAACAACCTGCGTATCTTTTGCGATGGTGTTTAAAGCCAGTAAAACAGCACCGGCATTGTTGTTGACGGCGATAGCGCTCTGGGCACCTGTCAATTCACAGATCAGTTCATCAATGGCCTCATATCGTATGCCCCTTTTACCGGTCTCAATTCTCAGCTCAAGATTGGAATAGGATTGAGCAACCCTTCTTATATTCTCCAGGGCATCTTCACATAAAAGGGCTCGCCCAAGATTGGTGTGAAGTACCACACCGGTTGCATTGATGATGTTGACAAGCTTTGGCCTTGTTTTTTCTTTTACAAAGATGCCTGCCTTTAAAAGAATGGCGTCATTGGTTGTTGATGTTTCAATATCGGTCAGGATATCTTTTCGTTTACTTTCCAGAGCTTTCCTAAGAGAATCAAGCACCACGCTTCGGGGGATATCAAGGAATCGACCTTCTTTTTTTACAAGCTCCAGAAGACGATCAACGCCGGGTAAATGTTTAAGGCTTCTATGCTTGTCCGAAGGTGTCATCTTTGTCCTTTTGTGGTCTTAAACAACATCATTATTGAATACATTGATGGGAATGGCATCAACCAACTCAGGAAGATCCGTCATTTTCAATCCAAGATGATCAAGGGCATTTTCAAGACTTTTTGTCTGCATTTTTTCAAGCTCAAATCCCGTATTAAATTTTTCGATGAGAAGATCGGCAAGATAGATAATATAAGTCAGGTCTTCATTCTTCTTTGCTTTTTCCGGGGTGTGATGAAATTGAATGACGTCTGATAATCCATCTGGAAAATTCCATTTTTTAGCCAGAAAGGCACCAGCTTCACTATGAGTGATTCCCAGCAATTTTTTTTCTGAGCTTAGAAAATCTTCATTTTTTTGACTTAAGTTTCTGAAAAAGAGAGGGGAGCCATCTGCAATATATTGATCCAGTATGACTTTGCCGATATCGTGAAGGAGCCCTGAAATGTATGCTAATTTAATAGATGGGCTCTTTGATTTTTCAGCTATTTTTTCGGCAGTGGATGCCACGCCCACTGCATGGAAAAAAAGGCCGCCTTTACATATAGAATAGCCGGAAGTCTCGGTTTGATTGAAATACGTATCAACAGCCGCCGTGATAATGGACTTGATCAGCATATTTTCCCCTAAAAGCATTACAGCGTCTTTTAGGGTTTCGATTTTCACCATTCCGGCAAACAGGGCTGAATTGCAGAGCTTTAAGGTCTGTCCGGAAAGAACCTGATCTTTGGCAAGCTCGTCCGTGATTTTTGTAATGTCGTGCCGGCCTGACTGAAACATCCTGAATATTTTTAAGGCCGTCTGGGGAATGGGCTTTAAGTGATCAATGATGTCAATAATATTATTCATGGATGGGGCAGTAAAATCATCTTTTAATATGCCGGTGTCTTCCCATGCCGGGTTGATACGGGTATCGCCGGTGGCCATGTTTAATTCCAGAGTACAGGTAAAAAATCCTCCGGTTTCTGATTTGATCGTTTTAATCCCTAAGGTCGCAAGCAGGGATACGGCAATCTCTGTGGACCGCCCACCAATATCAAGGTTCATGTCCTGTTGACTTACAGGCCCGACAAGCGCACCGCCGGCAATACTGGCTTTTAAATTTTCAGGTTTTGCCCCTAAATTCACCAGTTCTTTAATGAGCAGGGGGATACCAGTGGAGGCATATTTTTCAGGAAAGTCTGCACTGCTGATACCCGGCGGTTCCGGTAGAAGGATGTGAATCAGTCCGCCAATTTTTGTTGATGTGTCATACAGGGCAACACCCAGACAGGTGGAAAGATATGCCTGAAATATATTTGTCTGTCCTTTACCGGTTTTAAACTGACCGGCGGCAATATGTTCAATTTTTTGATAATCCATTTTTAGTATCGTTTATACCATATCTGTGTAAAAATAGTACTAAATATCATTATTTATCTATAGGTTTCAACCCTTATCTTTAAGGAATTGATATGAATCCTGATAATGGTAAGAGCCTTATTTGAATTAAGTCTTTTCAGAAAATAGCCGATACTTGTTAAATACAGGCGTATCAATTCCAGGGAGGAAATATTTCATGAAAGTATCCGATTCCAAAATGGTTTTTTTGTCTGAGAACCATTTTGAACAAATGAATTTGTCATTAAATGAAAAAACTGAAACAAAATCTAACAGACAGTCCCGCAGAGTTCCCGGAGATACACAGAATCTCCCACAGATTCTTGTGGACAGGGTAAGTATTTCCCAAAAAGCAACATTCGAATATCAATCCAATTATTCTGCCGATATTACAGGTAGATCGTCTGTAGAATTTATGGAATCGGACGATACCATTGACTATGAACAAAAATTTGCAATGGAGAAACTGATTGGCGGCGTTATCAATAAAGAAGTGGCCATCAACAGCATTCAAAGAAAAGAGGATATTGATTTGTCAGAAGGGGAAAAAATAGAATCCACTGTTCCCGGCAGGACGATAAATCCTATCCAGACTCGTTTAGCTCAAGGGTGGAAAATGTCACTCAGGAAGACAGATATCCATTTTGAAGAAGAAAAGGTTGCGTTTTCATCCCTGGGAAAGGTGACAACCGAGGAAGGAAGGATTATTAATTTTTCGCTTGATATCTCCCTGAACAGGGCCTTTTTATCCAGGACTGAGAATGAAATCGATATCCAGAGATGGCAGGAAAGAATTAATCTGACGGATCCTTTGGTGATCAGCCTGGATGGCAAGGTACCACAGCTTTCTAATGTCAGTTTTGAATTCGATCTAAACGCTGATGGAATAACAGAGAATATCAATTTTACAGGCTCTGGAGCCGGGTTCCTGGTATTTGATAAAAATAATGACGCTATCATAAATAACGGTTCGGAACTTTTCGGGCCTGGAACCGGGAATGGATTTGGAGAACTGGCCGTCTTTGATGAAGATCAAAATAACTGGATTGATGAGAATGATGCCGTGTTTTCAAAATTGTCTGTGTGGACAAAGGGTAAAAATGGTGAAGATAAGCTTATCTCACTGAAGGATGCCGGAATAGGTGCGATCTCTCTGAATTATGCTGATACTATATTTAATATGACGCAATCTGATAATACATTGAATGGTCAGCTTAAACGTACAGGTGTGTTTCTTTTTGAGAACGGGAATGTAGGTTCGGTTCACCAGATTGATCTTGTTTCGCATAAACCCGATGAAATAGAGAAGGACAGTATGCCGGCAAACAACAGTTCTGAACAATTAACCGAATCTTCGCAGGAGAACACACAAGCATCACCGGTAAACAGCCCTGGATTTTTTTCTATAATGGGGATGGATGAGGTACAGCCTGAAGATGTTTTCAATCCTTTGCAGGAGCTTCTTGATAAAATAGAAAAATTAAAAGAAGAGATGGGCCGTCTCTATGAAAATATGAATATAGCATCCAATCAAGATCAATTTGGGCAGAATCAATTCAAACGATACGGGCACCGGCATTATCAAGACTTGATGCTTGATGTGTCAGACCAATCGTTTGGCTATAAAGGTCCGATTCGAACAAGAAACCGATATACTTAAGATTCTTTATAAAGAGCTAGAATTCCTGATCGTGCAAGTTTTTTGATGCCAAAGGGTTCAAGCAGGGCAAGGAGTTCATCAATGGTATCCTCGTTACCGGTTACTTCAAAAATAGTGTATTGCTGAACATCATACATGATTTTTCCCTCAAAGAGTATGATAATCTGATCTATTTCTTCACGGGTTTCAGGTGTAACTTTAACACAGATAAGGGCCATTTCACGTTTGACAGCTTTTTCTCCGGACATGTCCTTGAGTTTGATGACATTTACAAGGCGTTTGATTTGTTTCTTACATTGTTCAAGCTCGCGCGGTTTTGCTTTTGTTGTAATGGTGATTCTGGACATCTTCGGGTTGGCTGTCGGTGCACCACAAATGGTTTCAATATTGTAGCCCCGCCCGGCAAAAAGTCCCGTAATCCTGGCAGTTACACCGGGTTCGTTTTCCACCAGCATGGTCAGTATGTATTTGTCCTGGTTCATTAAGACCCACTATATTTATTTTTTAGTTTTCTTGATTTTATCATGATTTGAATCAGTACCAATCCCTGCCGAATTTGTAAAGCAAAGAAGTGGTGTTTTAAATCAGTATTGCTATATTGGTGATTCTGCATTAATTTAGAGTTTTAAACTTAAGGGAATGAGCAATGAACAGGTCTGTTTTTTGGATTTTGCTGGCGGGTATGGTGCTTTTTTCCGGTTGTAAAACCTTGGAGCCGGAACTTGATGCCCCTCTTGCTATTACCATTCCTGAGAACTTTTCTATTGAAACAGGCGGTAGTGATTTCAATGAAAATTGGTGGGAGTCATTTGGCAGTGACGAGCTGAATGTACTGATCAATGATGCAGTGGATCAAAATTTTGATTTGCAAACCCTTAAAGCAAAAATAATCCAGGAAAAAGCCAAACTTGAAAAAGAAGACGCCTCTTTTTTCCCCAGTATTGGATTTTTATTTGGGGGTCAGCGACAAGGTGCCCAGATCAAAAAAAGTCCCGGCAGCGGTTCCAGTTATGACAGCACTCATTCCTGGGATGGGTCTTTGAGCGGGTCTTATACTGTTGATGTCTGGGGAGAGGCCGAGGCGGGAAGACAGGCCCAGGTATCAAGCCTTGAGGCTGCTGAGCAGAACTTAAGGACGTCAACCCTTGAACTGACAACAGATATAGCAGAAACCTGGATTGATATTATTGCTGTTGTGGACAAGAAACATATTTTAGACAACCAGATCAGAGTCAACCAAACCCTTTTGGAACTTCTAACCTTGAGATTTGCCAATGGAAAGGCAGATGCCCTGGATGTTTCCCAGCAACGGGAGGCACTGGCAGAGGCAAGCTCCCAGGTTCCATTGCTGGAAAAACAAGAACGACTTTTGTTGAATAACTTGGCCTTTTTGTCAGGCAAAGCAGCTATTGATACGATCGTGGTGAATACAAAAGTACTTCCTGAACCGTTACCGCTTCCCAGAGTTGGGATTCCGTCAAATCTTCTGGAAAATCGGCCGGATATAACGGCTGCCAGGATGAGACTTTTTTCATCTCAGTGGGAAGTTTCAGCGGCCAAAGCAGATCTTTTGCCATCCTTTAATCTTTCGGCCCAGGCCTTGTTTTCAAGTGGCAGTCTTGATTGGTTTTTCAATTACTGGGTGGGTATACTTGCGGCCATCTTTACGGGACCTATTTTTGCCGGCGGATATCCAAAAGCAGAGGTCTAAAGGGTCCAGGCTGTTGCCCGGGAACAATTAAACCTTTATGCCAGGACAGTGGCCAAAGCTATTTATGAGGTTGAAGACAGTCTTGTCAGTATTGTAAAACAGGAGGCCTATGTCAGATCGCTTGAACAGGAGCTTGATGTGGTAAGGATAACCTTAAAAGATGCAAGGTTGCAATATCAAAACGGCCAGAGCAGTTATTTGTCCTATCTGATCGCCTGGACAAAAATTGAGAGACTGGAAAGGCAATTGCTGGGTGAACGGGCAATTTATATTAAAGAACGGATCGGGCTTCACAGAGCCCTTGGATGGCAATCTGTCACTGATGCAGATCAGCGGGATATGAGGAGTGAAGAGTGAAAATTAAAGGTGTCTTAAGGTTGATGATAAAAATTATTTTGCCTGTGTGCCTGATTCTGGCAGGCGCTGCCGGCTGGGGCTATTTTAAGTCCAGAGAATCAAAAATGAAACGAAAGCCGCCCAAAAAACAGGCGGTTGTGGTGGAAACTATTTCCATGAAACCGGGCAACTATCAAAGTTCGGTTCAGGTGATGGGAACGGTCATGCCGGACCGGCAGATCAGTATAAAATCCAAAGTATCCGGAGAAGTCATATTTCTTTCTTCCAGGTTTGTTCAGGGCGGGGTGATGAAAAAGGGCGAGACACTTTTAAAACTGGATAATTCAGATTATATGATTGAGGTCCAAAAAGCCCAAAGCGCCCTTGATAAAGTTCTTTCAGATCTTGCCATTGAAAAAGGCAGTCAATTGATTGCAAAGGAAGAACTAAAACTCATGAATGAGGCATCTCAAAGCGTGGTAAAGGCGACAGACCTTGCCTTGCGAAGGCCACAGCTTGCCCAGGTAAAAGCCGCGATAAAAAGTGCCAGAGCTGAACTTGAAAAAGCACGCTTGAGTCTTTCCCGTACAATTGTCATTGTTCCTTTTAATGCCCTTGTGCTGGAAAAACAGGTTGACTTAGGCTCACTCGTGACGGTTCAGGGGACACTGGCGACCCTGGTGGATGTGGACACTTACAGGGTTGAGGCCCAGGTCCCGCCGGACCGTCTGGCCGCACTTCGCACAGGAAAGGATTCCGGAAGTGTTGCCCAGATTTATTCCCAGTATTCAGATCAGACCTGGCAGGGAAAGCTGGTTCGAACAACCGGAAGAATGAGTGGAAAAAGCCGGATGGCGGGTGTGATTATTTTAGTGTCTGATCCTTTAGGATTAAAAGACAAGGAAAACAGGGCGCCATTGCTGCTGGATGATCATGTGAATGTCCGGATTATGGGGGAAATCCTTGAAAATGTATTTTCCATTTCCAGATCCATACTCAGAGATAAAAATACCGTCTGGATGTACAATTCAGGGGTTCTTGAGATCAAAGAAGTTCGTCTTGCCTGGAAAGAAGACACAAAGGTCTATATCCGGTCTGGAATCACTTTGGGGGATATCGTTATTACATCAGATTTGTCCGCTGCAGTAAAAGGGATGGCCCTGCAACTTACTTCCGGAGACCGCCCGTGATGCAGGACAGTGATCAAAAAAGTTCCGGTCATAAATTGCAGGGGGGTTCCATAGCCTGGATGGCCGGCAATTCAGTTGCTGCTAACCTGATGATGGCTGTGCTGCTTATTGGCGGACTTTTTATGGGATTTAATATTAAGCAGGAGGTGTTTCCGGAATTCAGCCTGGACAGGGTCAATATTTCAGTAGCTTATCCCGGCGCAAGCCCGGAAGAAGTGGAAACCGGCATTCTTTTATCCATTGAGGAAGCCATCCAGGATCTGGAAGGAGTCGATGAGATTACCGCCACTGCCAATGAAGGGTTTGGTTCCATCAGTGTAGAAACCATGGAAGGAACCAATATCAATCGTCTGTGGCAGGAGATCAAAAGTGAGGTGGATCGTATCGGTACGTTTCCTCAAGAAGCTGAAGAACCCCAGGTTTCTATTGCGGCAAGGAAGAGAGAAGTCTTAAAACTGGCTTTGTACGGGGATGCATCTGAAACGACCATGCGTAGTTTGGCAGACCGGATTCAAGATAAGCTGCTCATGGATGAAGGGATCACCCAGGTGGAGCTTGACGGAGTAAGGGACAGAGAAATTCAGATTGAAATT
>QMMT01000034.1 GCA_003647385.1 Deltaproteobacteria bacterium | reverse complement strand
GGGCGGAGGGGCGTTGCTGTAAATCAGGAGATCAACACTCCACTCTTCAAGGAATCCATAGTCTTTTTCAATGACAGCCTCTTAAACCAAAGACATAAAAAAGAGACCTTTATTTGATGCTACACCAGATTTACTTCTGGTAATAAATTATAGTCAACCCTATGTGTCAGGTCTTTAAAATAAGATAAAGACAACTTTCTCCAATAATGTGAACTCAAAGCAAAGAATCACCGTTTTGAGTTTATAAAAAAATTGATCTTTAGACATGAGAATCCGCTCATCCAGAGTTTTGGGACGCCAAGAAAGTAGCTGCTCAACTCTACACGGAGACTATCACTAATGGTATGATGTGTCAGGAGCCAAATTCCCTATTTTACCGAGCGCTTCATCATCCAGTCCGAACTTTTCAAGATTTATCATGATACAAGATCTGGCATGGATAGATTTTTTTATCTCAGATTTGAAAATCAATTATATGGTAGCAGGAAGAATCAAATTTAAAAATTCTTCAAGAAACTATATTGGAGATAAAAATGAAGGGATATACCATTCTGGAATGGTGTGGGTTTTGTTCTATAAATGGAGGTAAATGAAGGCAGCAATCGATAAAAACGCTCTTCTATAATCGAACGCTGAAAGTCGTTATATAAAAGGCGTTGACTTCAGCAGTCAGTAGTTACAGCAACTCAAGACCAATCGGCAAGCAAAAAAATCACAGAGTTCTTTCCTTTGGATAAAACCAGACATAAAATGCAGTGGTTGGGAAAAACCAGCACTTTAAATAAAAAGCTGAACCGTATTAAATTACCGGACACGACATTTTGTGTACAACGGACCTGCTTCCAAAAAGAGACATATGCCGGCATAACTAACGGTTGATTTACTTCAATTTGTCTCTTTAGATACTTATGGATTTTTCCAAGTTTTTACTCATCATCTTTTATATGTTATCTTGACAATTTAAAGGAAAAGAACCATATTGGAACCATAATGGAACTAAATTATTAAAAGGAGGCGATATGCCAAGCATAACTGTAAAAAATATTCCGGATCATGCTTATAAAATTCTAAAACAAGTTGCAGCTACTAATCATAGAAGCATCAACAGTGAAATTATCTGTCTCATAGAAAAAGCAATGATTAGTAAAATATTCAATCCTGAACACTATCTATCTATTGCAAAAAGGACCAGGAAAAAAACAAAAAATTTCCTTCTTACTGAAGATCTTTTGCAAAAAATTAAAGAGCAAGGACGACCATGATTGTAGTTGATACAAATGTTATAAGCTATTTTTACCTGAACTCAGACTATTCATCTCTCGCAGTACAAATATTTAAAAAAGATCCCGTTTGGTCGGCACCATTGTTATGGAGAAGCGAATTTAGAAATGTTCTGACCTTTTATACCAAAAAAAATATACTTTCATTGGCTGAGGCCATAGAAATATTTGAATCTGCTGAAGAGCTGTTAAAAGAAAATGAATATGAAATAAATTCAGTTCAAGTATTAAAGTTATCATACTCAAGTGGATGCTCCGCATACGATTGTGAGTTTGTTATTTTAGCAAAAGATTTAAGTGTCACATTGGTTACAGAAGATAAAAAAGTGTTAACAAATTTTCCAGAATCAGCCGTATCAATGCAAAAATTTCTTGAAATACATTCAAAAATTTGAAAAATGAAAAAAATCCTGATCACCTCATCTATACCTTGTTTGAAGGGGGTGAAATACACGCTGTTTCATATTTAAAAATTCCATTTTTTCCCTTGACACGTAGTTACGATGTAGCTTATAAGTGATTACATTGTACCGAACAGGCCAGGTGACTTTTTTATTGCTGAGAAAGGTTTTATGTTCGGTATTAGAGGCTTAACAGGCCCTGAACGTATGGCATATATGTGATGCACAATATATATCACGGATTTAAGGTAATATATAAGGGGAAAAAAAATGAGGTATGCAGAGACAGGGTTTAACTTAGAGGTTGATCTAACCCGGGGAAACATTGAGAGGGTCGCAACGGACCCAAAAGACACTGAGCTTTATCTGGGAGGTCTGGGTACGAACGCCAAGATATTGTGGGACAGAGTTCCACCTGAAGTTGATGCTTTTTCTCCTGAAAATCTTTTGATCTTCGCAGCAGGTCTTTTGTGCGGCACACCAGCTGTCGGTTGTAATCGGACCATTGTTTCCACCATATCTCCCCAGACACAGTTAATGGCATTTTCCATGATGGGTGGATTCTTTGCACCGGAATTAAAGTATGCAGGGCTTGATAAAGTGATCCTTCGCGGTAAATCTCCTGACCTGGTGTATTTATGGATAAACAATGACAAGGTGGAACTGCGGGATGCATCTCATTTAAAGGGTAAAGGTTCTCTTGAAACGGCTGAAGCGATTCGAAAAGAATTAAAAGAGCCCAAAGCCCAGATTGCTGCCATTGGAAAGGCCGGGGAAAACAGGGTTTTTTATGCCTCCATCGAACAGGGAAGATCCAGTGCCAGCCGTGGCGGCATAGGGGCTGTCATGGGCGACAAAGGGGTTAAGGCCATTGTTGTTCGCGGCACAAAAGATATCAATGTTGCACAGCCGCTGGAATACATCGAACTTTGCAACGAAGTCATGGATTATATAAAATTCCGGAATGAGAATCCGATTCCAGGCTTTATGCCAATATTGGCGGGGTTAGGTTCACCCCAGGAGATGAAGGTTCATGATGAGAAGTGGCATACCGAAAATTTCATGTGGGGAAATTCGCGTACCCGCAGAAAAGGGTTCTGGACGGATGAGGTTGCAAGAGACTGGCTGGAGACAATGGAGAATGCAAGGACCCGTTTGATTTCCTGTTATAACTGTCCCATGACATGCGGGGCAACTATTTCCATGCCCGGATTACCCACTTATATGATGAAATGCTTTACTAAATTGACCTATACCATGGGCGCTTTTTCAGATCTTGATTTTGGTTTAAGAATTGCCCAGAAAGCTACTGAATATGGATTGGACGGATTTTCCGCTCCCCAGGTAATGGCCTTTGCCCTTGAACTGCTTGAAGAGGGAATCTTACACAAGGACGATTTTCCCGATATGCCCGAAGACAATGAAGGGAAGTTTTACTATCTGCTTGACATGATTGTGAATCGGGAAGGCATAGGCGATGCGCTGGCTGAAGGGACATACTGGGCAGCCAAAAAAATTGGAAACGGTGCAGAAGACTATGCCCATAATAATATAAAGAAAATCGAGCAGCTGCCGCTCAAACTCTCCATGCTCAATCCCATTTATTTTTTGATGTATTGTACCGGCGAAAAAATGAATATCACTCAGATTGAAGGTCAGTTTCCCCAGATGCCTTATCCTAAGAAAGAGCACCGGGAAAAATTCTGCGAGGACTGGTTCCATGTTCCCCATGAAAGGTTCAAGCAATATTACATAGACTGGGAACCCCGGGGTGAAAAATCAATGCCGTTTTACCCCACCGTTGATATGTGCTGCGATATTGTTGACTGGCAGGAAAAGATGCACTACATAGATGATGCTCTGGGCCAGTGTGCCGGGTTATCATCATTTCCTTTAAAACCACCCTATCATATCCACAACTACCCGAAATTTATAACAGCCGGAGCGGGAATTGATATGGATGAAGAGTCGTTGTCACAGGCAGCCAAGCGGTATCGAACCCTGGTTCGCGCTTTCAATATAAGACGGGGCATGAGAAGAAAAGATGAACGGCCGCCTGCGGACCACTGGAAGAAACGATTTCCTGAACTTGAAAAAGAGCTTTTAGATGCCTACTACAAATTCAAGGGATGGAACGATGACGGTATTCCGACAAAAGAATCCTTGCATGAACTGGGTCTGGATTACGTGGCAAATGAATTCCTGGAAAGAGGAATTCTGACAGAGGGTGAAGAAGCATCTGGTGAAGAGACTTCAACAGAAAAAGAGACTAATTAGAGTGGAGGGCGTGAACCTTGGCTGAAAAAGAAAAAAAGATGATTAAGACAATAAGAATTGATGTTGATAAATGTAATGGTTGCAGGGCCTGTGAGATGATCTGCTCGGCGTTTCATGCATCACCGAAATATAGTTCTAATAATCCTGCCCGATCTCGTATCCGCATTATCCGTGAACCGCTTAAAGATATATATGTTCCTGTTTATGCGGGTGAATATACTGTCGCTGAATGTGCCGGCAGAGACAAATATACGATTGACGGCAAGGAATACGACGAGTGTGCCTTTTGCAGGGCCTCATGCCCATCCAGAGATGAGTTCAAAGAACCCGATTCCGGTCTCCCTTTAAAATGTGATATGTGTGAAGGCGAAGAAGAGCCCCTGTGTGTAAAGTGGTGCATGCATGATGCATTGATTTTAGAAGAAAGAGAAGAAGAAGTCGAAGAACAGGAAGAACAGGAAGATCTGGAAATCGGACTGGGGTCTTTGGCAGACAAATTTGGTGTGGACAAGCTTATGGATGCACTTGCCAGAATGTCAGAGAAGGAATAAATCAATGGAAATAGTAGCTCCCTTCATAGAAGTAATAGATGAAATAAAAGAGGCCGGTGGAGATATCTTTAAGATGTGTTTCCAGTGCGGATTGTGTGATAGCGTCTGCCCATGGAATCAGGTGAGGCCTTTTAGCATGCGCAAGTTGATCCGAGAGGCTGCTTTTGGTCTGACCGAGATAGAGGGTGAAGACTTATGGCGCTGTACAACCTGCGGAACCTGCCCTGCACAGTGCCCCAGAGGTGTAAAACAGATAGATGTCGCCGTTGCTCTGAGACGGGTGGCAACGGAATATGATATTTTTCCTGCGTCTGTCAAATCTGCCCGTACAGCAAGGTCAAGCCTGATTTCCGAAGGCAATCCCTTGCAGGGAGATCGGAAAAAACGCTCTGAATGGGCAAAGGGACTGCCGGTGAAACCCTATGCCGAAGGAATGGAAGCCCTATACTTTGTGGGCTGTTATTTCAGCTATGACCCCAGAATGAAAAAGGTGGCTGTGGCCACGGCCAATATTTTGAACAAGGCCGGTGTGGCATTCGGGATTCTGGGTGAAAAGGAAAACTGCTGTGGAGAAAGTATCCGCAAAACAGGCAGTGAAGAAGTATTCAAAAATCTGGCCAAAGAAAATATAAAAACGTTTATTGATAATGGTGTAAAAAAAGTTATTGTCTCTTCCCCCCATTGTTATCATACTTTTAAAAATGAATATCCTGAATTTATGGTAAACTTTGAGGTTGTTCACATGTCCCAATATATACTGGAACTGATCAATGAAGGAAGACTTGAACTCAAAGGGGAATTTTCAAAGAAAGTCACCTATCATGACCCATGTTATCTGGGACGACATAATGATGTATATGAAGAACCCAGAGCTCTCTTAAAGAAAGTGACGGGACTTCAACTCATTGAGATGGAGGCACATGGGAAAAACAGTCTGTGCTGCGGTGGTGGCGGCGGCAGGATCTGGATGGACACCCCCCAGGAAGAACGGTTTTCCGATATCAGGCTGAAGCAGGCAAAAGATGTGGAAGCACAGGTTTTAGCGACTGCCTGCCCGTATTGTATCACCAACTTTGAGGAAAGCCGCTTGAATCTTGAGTATGAAGACGTTCTTGAGGTAAAAGATATTACGGAAATTGTCAATGAGATGCTATTATGATGAGGAGAAGAGAACGTGGGAAATGATGTATTACCAATAGAAGAAATGGAACTATTTTCTGAAAGTCTTGTTTCTAAAAATATGGGAGACAAAAATTTTGGAGACGTAATGGTTGTTGGCGGAGGGGTCAGCGGTATTCAGGCCTCTTTAGATCTTGCCACTGCGGGTTTCAAGGTTTATCTGGTTGAAAAGTCACCAAGTATTGGCGGCCATATGGCCCAGCTTGACAAGACTTTTCCAACCAATGACTGCTCGATGTGAATTCTCTCTCCTAAACTGGTCGAGGTCGGCCGGCATCCAAACATAGAGGTTTTAACATTTACTGAAGTTGAGCGCTTAGAAGGTGAAAAAGGGGACTTTCAGGTTACGCTGAAAACAAGACCCCGATATATTATTGAAGAATTGTGTACCGGGTGTACCACCTGTATGGAATATTGTCCCAAGGAATATCCGGATAAATTTAACCAGGACATCTCCCAGAATAAAGCGGTTCATGTCTACTTTTCACAAGCCATTCCGTTGGTTGCGTATATCGATGACAGCTGTCTTTATCTTGAAGACGGAAAATGTGATATCTGTCGGGGGGTGTGCAAGACAGGGGCCATAGATTTCAGGCAGAAACCAAAAAAGACAGACATCAATGTCGGGGCGATCATTTTGTCTTCCGGTATCACGCCCTTTGATCCTTCGGCCAGGGAAGAATACGGCTATACAAAAATGCAGAACGTGATTACCAGTATGGACTATGAACGATTGCTGTCTTCAACCGGTCCCTACGGTGGAGAGGCTCTGCGGATTTCTGATAAAAAACGTCCAAAAAAAATTGCCTGGATACAATGTGTGGGGTCCAGGCGGGTGACCGAAGGAGACAACAGCTATTGCTCCGGTGTCTGCTGTACCTATACCCAGAAACAGGTCATATTGACAAAAGATCATGACCAGGAAGCCAGCTGCACCATATTTCACAATGATATCCGTTCCTTTGGCAAGGATTTTGAACGATATTATCAGCGAGCAGAACAGCTTGACGGGGTTCAGTTCATTCGAAGTTACGCTTCCGTTGCAGGCGAGGTAAAAGGCAGTAAAAATGTTCTTGTGAGATATGCCACCAATACGGAGGGTGTAAAAGAAGAAGAATTTGACATGGTGGTATTGTCTGTGGGGTTGAATCCGCCAAAAGCCTATAAAGAGATATCAAAAAAGTTCGGTATAGAGCTGAATTCCCACGGGTTTAACAAAACAATTGATTCCAACCCGATTCTGACCAGCCGGCCCGGGATTTTTGTCAGTGGCGCTTTCCAGGGCCCCACAGATATCCCTGAATCGGTATTTACCGCAAGCGGCGCCAGTTCCCAGATCGGAGAGCTCCTTGATTACAGGCGTGACAAACTCACCCGGGAACGGGTATATCCCGAAGAAAGGGATGTCTCAAATGAAGAACCGAGAATCGGCGTTTTTGTCTGTCATTGCGGGGCCAATATATCCAGCGTCGTCAATGTACCGTCCACCGTGGAATATGCCCTGACACTGCCCAATGTTGTTTATGCCAAAGAACAGATATTTTCCTGTGCCACTAACTCTGCCCAGGAAATAACAGATCTGGCAAAGGAAAAAGGACTCAATAGAATTGTGATTGGCGCCTGTTCTCCCAGAACCCTTGAGCCTCTGTTCCGGGATACCCTTCGGGAAGCAGGGCTCAATCAGTATTATCTTGATATGGCCAATATCAGGGAACATTGTTCCTGGGTACATGCAAAGCAAAAGGACGAGGCCACCCAGAAGGCCCAGGATATCATCCGCATGTCAGTGGCCCGGGCTGCCTATCTGGAACCATTGAAAGAATTTGATCTGCCGGTCAACAAGACCGCTTTAGTGGTGGGTGGCGGGATTGCCGGTATGACCTGCGCCTTGTCCATTGCCAATCAGGGCCATGAGGTTCAATTGCTGGAAAAGGACAAAGACCTGGGTGGAATCGCCCGGAGGCTTCCCACCACCATCGAAGGCATGGATGTTCAATCGCATCTGAATGACGTGATCAGTCAGGTGTATAAAAATCCATTGATACACGTATCCCATTCAGCCGAAATCCAGAAAGTGGAAGGGTATCTGGGAAATTTTACCACCTTTGTTGAAACAGAAGGCAGGCTCAAAAAGATCAAACACGGTGTGTCTGTCATTGCAACCGGTGCCGAGGAGTATAAACCCGTAGAATACCTGTATGGGGAAAGCGATCAGGTGTTTACCCATCTTGAGGTAGGTGAAGAAATAGCCAGAGGAAATGAAGCAATTACCAATGCAGAGACCCTGGTGATGATTCAATGTGTGGGCAGCAGAAATGAAGAAAGAAATTACTGCAGCAGAATTTGCTGTAGCCATGCAGTCAAAAATGCCTTGAAACTGAAAAAAATCAACCCGGATATGCGTATTTATATCCTTTTCAGGGACATGAGAACCTATGGATTAAAAGAAGATTATTATCGGGAAGCCTCGGAAAAAGGGGTTCAATTTATCCGTTATGAACCGGACAACCCACCCCAGGTTGAAACCGCCAAAGAAGGGGGAAAAGAGATTTTGCGGGTCACGGTGCCGGATTATATTCTGGACCAGAAACTTGAACTGGATGCAGATATAGTTTCCCTGGCAGCTGCGGTTATACCTTCGGCATCCACCCATGACACCGCCTCCCATTTCAAGGTCACTTTGAGTCCAGATGAGTTTTTTAAAGAAGCCCATGTCAAACTCAAACCCGTGGAGTTTTCAGCGGATGGTGTTTACCTTTGCGGAACAGCACATTATCCCAAGCATATACAGGAAACCATTAACCAGGCCTATGGTGCTGCCGGCCGGGCCCTGACAATTCTGTCACAGGAGACTGTGGTGGCTTCGGGTTCAGTGGCCAGGGTAAACGAGTATGATTGCGTATCCTGCGGCGCATGTATTACCGCATGTACATACGATGCCATTGAATTTCATCAAACGCCAAAAGGCAAAAAGGCAATTGTCAATCCGATTTTGTGCAAAGGTGACGGTCTGTGTAATGCAAAATGCCCGACCAATGCCATCGTATTAAAGCACTTTACCAATGATGCACTTTTGAGTCAGATTGATGCCGCATTGACCGATGAACAGATTAAAGAACAAATGGATGCGATTCTTGAAGAAGCATGAAATGATAGAAATGAATAAAGCCGAAGCAATGAATAAAAGGGTGATGAATAAAGGAGGTTCCAACCGATGAGTACCGGTCTTGAATTTAAACCAAAATTACTGGGTTTTGTGTGTCATTGGTGAGCATACGGAGCTGCTGACCTGGCTGGAGTTTCCAGACTGCAATATTCAAATGATATGAGACTGATACGCGTCATGTGTTCCGGTAGAGTTGACCTGGATTTTATACTCAGGGCATTTGCTAATGGACAGGACGGCGTGTTTATCGGTGGTTGCAAGTTAGATGAGTGTAATTATGTGACCCATGGAAATTATGATGCATTGGCCAATACATACCTGTGTAAGAGAATATTGGAAATAATCGGTTTGAATCCGAAACGCCTGAGAACCGACTTTATGTCCGGTGCAGATGGCAATCTTCTGGCCGAATATACCGACGATTTCAGTCGTCAGGTGAAAGAAATGGGACCCCTGGGTACAAGTGAAGGCATGGATGCAGATGTTGTAACATTAAAACTTGAGGCTGCCCGAAAACTGGTCCCCTATATGAGACTTGTGGAAAGAGAACGTCTCAGGGTACCGGTCAAATCAGAACAGGCCTATACGGAGTTTTTTGAAAGCAGTGGCATAAATACTTTATTTGATGACATATTTTTAGATAAACTGGCCATCAGCCAGATTATGCAGCTTTTGAACAGAAAACCCCTTTCAACGGGCGACATCGCAAAAAAACTTGACTTGAATCCTTCGGATGTATCCCGGCACATGATGACGTCATCCAGACACGGCATGGTCCGGTACGATACAGCCAGCAATTGTTATGCGCGGGTTTAAGGTGAACCTTAGAGTGATAAAGTATATCAATAAAGTAATGGCGCAATAGATTGGGGAAAGGATAAAATTAGGAAATCGGCTATGGAAATGGATAAAATAGATCAGATAATTGATAAACATAATTGTGAACCAAGTGGTTTGCTTCAAATATTGCTGGATATTCAAAGTGAGAATAGCTGGCTTCCCAGGGAAGCACTGGGGAGGGTCAGCAAAAGATTAGATGTCCCTTTAACCCGGATACAGCATATTGCAACATTTTATAAAGCCTTTAGCTTGGTACCGAAAGGACGTCATAAAGTTCACATCTGTGTGGGAACCGCCTGCCATGTTCGAGGGGCAAGTCGTATCCTTGATACGGTGGAGGAAGCCACGGGAATCAGACCCGGTGAAACAGATCTGGAGCTGAAATACAGCCTGGAAACCGTGAACTGCCTGGGCTGCTGTGCACTGGGTCCTGTGATGGAAGTTGATGGAAAGGTTCATGGAAAAATGACACCGGTAAAGGCATCAGACGCTTTAAAAACTTATGAGTAGGGGAAAATTATGACGCGGTTAAATACGCCTGAAGAATTGCTAAACTTCAGACAGGAAATATTATCCAAAAGAAATCCGGACAATCCGTGTATTTCAATCTGTGCCGGTGCCGGTTGTGTGGCTTCCGGAGCCAGTGAAGTGATTGAAGCGTTTAAGGCAGAGATTGAAAATCAGGGATTAACAGCAAAAGTGGATACAAAGGGAACCGGGTGTCCCGGATTCTGTGAAAGAGGCCCTGTGGTGGTCATATATCCTGAGGAAATTTGTTATCTTCAAGTTAAGGCCAAAGATGTTCCTGAGATTGTTGAACAGACCATTAAAGAAAACAAAATTGTTGAGCGCCTGCTCTTTGAAGATCCTGTTACAGGGAAAAAAGCAGTCAAAGAATCTGACATTTCCTTTTATAAAGCCCAACAAAGAACGGTTTTGTGT